>DASPUW010000456.1:0-4755 GCA_035622675.1 Burkholderiales bacterium
CTTCTTGACTCCGGCGACCTTCAAGGCCTCGCTGGCATCGAAAGACTTGACCTTGCCGTAGGTCACGGGGCAATGCTCCACAACGGCGTAGAGCATGCCGGGCAGCCTGATGTCGATGCCGTAGACCGCTTTGCCCGCCAGCATGTCGGGAAGGTCCACACTCGGCAGCGGCTTGCCGATATGGCGGAAATCCTTGGGATCCTTGAGCGTGACCTGCCTCGCACCCGGTACCGCGAGCGTGGCCGCGGTGTCCACCAGTTGTCCGTAGTCGAGCGATTTTCCGCTCGGCGCGTGCACGACCCTGTGGTTCTGCGCCTTGCACTCCGCCGCAGGCACGCCCCACTGAATGGCCGCTGCCTGAACCAGCATGGTGCGCGCCACTGCGCCGAACTCGCGCATGCGTTCGTAGTTGTGGCGCACGCTGCGCGAACCGTCGGTGTATTGGCTTCCGTAGATCTTGTCGCCCACCGCCTGCTCGATCCTGACCCGGCCCCAGTCGGCCTCGAGCTCGTCGGCGAGGATCGTCGGCAAGCTGGTGCGCACACCCTGACCCATCTCCGAACGGTGAGCGACGATCGTGACGGTGCCCGTGTTGTCGATGGACACGAAGACGTTCGGGCTCAGTGTGCCCGTGGGAGGTGGAGCGGCGTCGGCTGCCTCCGCGCTGCCAATGAAGCCGCCGTAGAACGGATGCGGCCGGAACGGATCCAGGATCAATCCGAGCGCGAAGCCGCCGCCCAGCGCGGCCGTTCCTTTCAGGAACGTCCTGCGGCTCAGGTTTTCGATCGTGCTCACGCCTTCGCGCCGGCGGCTTCCTTGATTGCCGCGCGAATACGGGTGTAGGTTCCGCAGCGGCAGATATTGCCGGCCATGCCGGCGTCGATGTCTTCGTCGCTGGGCTTGGGATTCAGCTTGAGCAGCGAAGCCGCCTGCATGATCTGCCCGCTCTGGCAGTAGCCGCACTGCGGCACCATGTGCTTGAGCCAGGCTTTCTGCACCGGGTGATCGCCTTTGGCACTGAGACCTTCGATTGTGGTCACTTTGCCGCCGGCCGCCGCGCTCACCGGGAGCGCGCAGGAACGCACGGCGACACCGTCGAGGTGCACGGTGCAGGCGCCGCAGGCGGCAATGCCGCATCCGAACTTCGTGCCGGTGAGTCCGATGATGTCGCGGATCACCCACAGCAGCGGCATGTCAGGCGGCACGTCGACCTCGTACGACTGGCCGTTCACCATGAGGCGCTGCGGCATGACGGCGAGAGCTCAGGTCAAGCGAAACTGGATGCCTTGCGCGAGCGGCAGGTCGCGGCTCCAGTTGATCGTGTTCGTCTGGCGGCGCATGTAGGCCTTCCATGCGTCCGACCCCGCTTCTCTGCCGCCGCCCGTTTCCTTCTCGCCGCCGAACGCGCCACCGACCTCGGCCCCCGAGGTGCCGATGTTGACGTTCGCGATGCCGCAGTCGCTGCCGGATACGGACAGGAACTGCTCCGCCCGCTCCAGGCGATCGGTGAACAGGGCGGACGACAAACCCTGCGGCACGGCGTTATTGAGGGCTATCGCTTCCTCGACCGTGGCGAACGGCATGATGTAAAGCACCGGGGCGAAGGTCTCGCGTTGCACCACCGCCCAGTGGTTCTCGGCACGCGCCAGCGTGGGCTCCACGAAGAAGCCGGCGCGGTCCAGGGTCTGCCCGCCGACCAGCACCCGGCCGCCCAACCGCTCGAGCTCTGCGATGGTTTCGCGGAAGCTGGTGCGGGCGTCCTCGTCGATGAGCGGGCCCATCAACGTGGCGGGTTCAAGTGGATCGCCGATCCTGACTTGCCGATACGCGCCGACCAGGCGCCGCTCAACTTCGTCGATGCGCGACTCGTGCACGATCAGCCGGCGCGTGGTGGTGCAGCGCTGTCCGGCGGTGCCGACGGCGCCGAAAACGATTGCTGGAACCGCGAGGTCCAGGTTCGCCGTCTGATCCACGATGACCGCGTTGTTGCCGGAGCATTCCAGCAGGCAGCGCCCCATGCGGGTCGCAACCACCTGTGCCACGTGGCGGCCGATGCGGCTCGAGCCGGTGAAGGAGACGAGCGCGACGCGCGCGTCTTCCACCACCCATTGTGCGACTTCGGGGCTGTCCCCGATACACAGGGAGAACACGCCGTGGTGCCCCGCCTGGTGCAGGACGCCGTTGACGATGTGCTGGATTGCGATGGCCGTGAGAGGCGTCTTGGGCGATGGTTTCCACACCACCACGTCGCCGCATACTGCGGCAATGAATGCGTTCCACGCCCACACCGCAGCCGGGAAATTGAACGCCGTGATCACTCCCACGATCCCGAGCGGGTGCCACTGCTCGTACATGCGGTGGAATGGACGCTCGGAGTGCATGCTCCGGCCGTAGAGCATGCGCGACTGGCCGACCGCGAAGTCGCCGATGTCGATCATCTCCTGCACCTCGCCATCGGCCTCCTGCTTGATCTTGCCCGCTTCCAGCGCGATCAAGGTGCCCAGCGCCGACTTGTTGCGCCGGAGCGCCTCGACGATCAAGCGCACCAGCTCTCCGCGCTGCGGAGCGGGTACAGCGCGCCAGGCGGGAAAGGCCTTGGCCGCGCCGCCCAGAACCAGCTCGTACTGGCTGCGGGTGCACCGACCGGCCCATGCGATCACGCAGCCATCGGCGGGATTGATAGACGAGAAATGCTGTTGCGCCGGCAGCCACTCGTGCCCGGTATAGACGCCGGAATTGCGCTCAGCCAGGCCGAGCTGCTCTAGCACACTGGAGGCGCTATCCATGGGGCGGTGCGCTCAAGCTGCACTTCGCAGCTGGCCGCCCAGCGCAAGCAGCACGTCGCGGAGCGCCGCGACGCCTTCGTCGATCTGCGCGCGGGTGATGACGAGCGGCGGGGCGAAGCGGACCACGGTGTGGTGGGTGTCTTTGGTCAACACGCCGTGCTCCAAAAGCTTCTCGCATACCAGCCGCGCGCTCACGGTGTCGCGCTTCAGCTCCATTCCGAGCAACAGCCCTTTTCCACGCACTTCTCGCACCAACGGCGAGCGCAGCGCACGCAACTGGCGCAGGAAGTAGTCGCCGAGCTCCGCTGCCCGTTCCGGCAGCCGCTCTTCGACTAACACGGCGAGGGCCTCCAGCGCAACGCTCGCGGCCAGCGCATTGCCGGCAAAGGTGCTGCCGTGGTCGCCCGGCCGAAATACATCCATCACGTCGCGCCGCGCCAGGAAGGCCGAGACGGGGAGCAGACCGCCGCCGAGGGCTTTCCCCAAAATCAACCCGTCCGGGCGCACGCCTTCGTGGTCGGACGCGAGCATGCGGCCGGTGCGGCCGAGCCCGGTCTGCACCTCGTCGCAAATCAGCAGCACGTCGTGCCGGCGGCAGATTTCAGCACAGCGCGCAAGGTAACCCGCGGGCGGCACGATGATGCCGCCTTCGCCTTGGATGGGCTCGACGATAAAGGCCACCGTCCGGGGCGTGATGGCACGCTCGAGCGCGTCGGCATCTCCGAAAGGAATGCGTGAGAAGCCTGGCGGGTATGGCCCGAACCCATCGCGGTACTGCTCCTCGGAAGACATGGCGAGTATCGCGATCGAGCGGCCATGGAAGTTGCCATCGCAGGCAATGATCTCCACTGCATCCGGGTCCACGCCCTTGACTTTGGTGCCCCACTTGCGCGCGGCTTTGATCGCCACCTCCACCGCTTCGAGACCGGTGTTGGCGGGCAACACGGCGTCCTGGCCGGTGATCTCGCACAGACGCTCGAACAGCAGCGGGAGCTGGTCGTTGCGGTAGGCGCGCGAAGTCACGTTGAGTGTGCCGGCCTGCTCCGCCAGCACGCGTGTCAGGCGCGGATGACAGTGACCATGGCTCACCGCCGAGTAGGCGCTCATCATGTCCAGTAGCCGGCGCCCGTGCTCGTCCCACAGGTAGACGCCCTCGCCTCGTACCAGCGTGACCGGCAAAGGATCGTAGTTGTGCGCCCCGTAGCGCCATTCCAGTTCGGCGACGCCCGCGCGATCAGCGCGCACCGTTACCGCGCCAAGCAGAGCCGCCGCGAGCTCGACGGCGACATTGGCGGTGTGGCTATCCGTGTCGGCGTGCGGGTTGTACTCGGCGACCTCGGCGGCTACCAGGCGCGCGTCGCTGCTCACGGTCGCCAGGGCATGGGCAAGCGCCGCGCACTCGATGCCCCACGGCACCGGCGTGCCTACACCCGGCGCCTCGCCGGGGTCGATCGCATCCAGATCGATGGTGATGCCGAAGGCTGCCGTGTTGCGTGTGACGATATCGCGCGCTTCCGCCATGACCTCGGCCAGGCCGCGGCGGTCCACGTCATCCCCAGAAAACACGCGCACGCCGAGACGGGAAAGAAGCTCCGCTTCATCGGGCTCGAAGCTGCGTACGCCCACCAGGCACACGTCGTCGGCGGCGAGCGGCCGAGACTCCATGAGCGCAACTAGGGAAGGCTCGCCGTGACCTAGCAGGCAGGCGAGCGGCATGCCATGCAGAGCCGCGCTCGGCGACGTGGCGGGTGTGTGGGCGTCCATGTGTGCATCCACCCAGATCAGCCCGAGCCGCCCGCGCGGGTGGATGGCGGCGGCGACACCGCTCCAGGTCCCGATCGCGCATGAATGATCTCCACCGAGAACCAGTGGGAACGCGCCGCGCGCGGCGATCCCCCGCACGCGCTGGCCCAGTCGGGAGCAGAGGCCACGCACCGCTTCGGTATTGTCGATCCCCAGCGCGGGATAA
>DASPUW010000457.1:0-3061 GCA_035622675.1 Burkholderiales bacterium
CGAGCACGGCATAGCTGCAGAGGATGTGGAGAAGATTTCCTACCGCAACGCACTGGCCGCATATGGCCAGACCGGCCAGATGGCCGAGAAAGATTGGCTCGAGCCGGCGGACATCGATCAGCGCACGCTGTTCGAGGGCAACTCGGTGCTGCGCGGTCAGCAGCCGCGCGTGGATGAGCTACAGCAGATCCCGGAGCGCATCAAGGATCTCGTTTTCAAATAAGGGACCTTGTTTTCAAATAAAGGATCTCGTTTTCGAATAAGGAACGCTGCGCGCGGCGCGTAAACGCATGAAGACCCCAACGACAAACATCTCACAGATCGTCGAGCGAGAGACGTTCGGTGCGGTGTATCACCAGCGCTTCGTAGTCGAGTACGACTATCCGGTGCATTTCACGCGGGGTCTGTTTGCGCCGGACAACCCGGTGTTCGTGGAGGCGCTGTCGCGCCAGGAGCCCACCAAACGTCACCGTGTCTGGGTATTAGTCGACGCTGACGTGGCGGCGAGCTGGCCCGGGCTTGGGCACGAGATCAGCGCCTACGTGGAGCACCATGCAGAGCGATTGCAGCTGGTGGCGCATCCCGAAATCATCGTGGGAGGCGAGAAAGTCAAGCACGACCCGGAGCTGGTCACGCGCTTGCAGCGGCGTCTGCTCGAGCTGGGGATCGACCGGCATTCGTTCGTGGTGGCAGTGGGCGGCGGAGCGTTTCTGGACATGGTGGGGTTTGTGGCGGCCACCGTGCATCGCGGGGTACGCCATGTGCGCGTTCCCACCACGGTGCTGGCGCAGAACGACTCCGGGGTGGGGGTCAAGAACGGTGTCAATGCCTTTGGCGTGAAGAACTTCGTGGGCACTTTTGCGCCGCCGTTTGCCGTGCTCAATGACGCCAACTTTTTGCGTACGCTGCAGCCGCGCGACCGCATTGCGGGCATGGCCGAGGCGGTCAAGGTGGCTTTGATCCGCGATCGAGTCTTCTTCGAGTGGCTGGAGGGCCAGGTGGAGGCCCTGCGCGCGAGTGAGCCAGAGGCGATGGCGCGCATGATCCGCCGCTGCGCAGAGCTGCACATGCGCCAGATTGCCAACGGAGGCGATCCGTTCGAGAGCGGCAGCGCGCGTCCTCTCGACTATGGGCACTGGGCTGCGCACAAGCTCGAGGCGTTGACTGGGAATGAGCTGCGCCACGGCGAGGCTGTGGCGATTGGCATTGCGCTCGACAGCCGCTACTCGGTGCAGGTGGGCATGCTTGCGGGGGGCGAGGAGGAGCGCATCTTCGCGCTGCTCAAGCGCTTGGGGTTTTACCTGTGGCATGCGGCACTCGAGCGCCGCGATGAACAGGGGCGCTGGCTGGTGCTGGAGGGGCTGCGCGAGTTTCGGGAGCATCTGGGCGGGGAGCTCAGCGTGACGCTGCTCCGCGAGATCGGCCGCGGTGAAGAGGTGCACGCGATGGACGAAGCGGAGATCCTGCGCGCGATCGCCTGGCTGCGCCAGCGGGAAGCACGATGATCCTGGGTCACGGCCCCTGCCATCTCACTTACTGCAGCAACATCCACCCCGGCGAGAGCTGGGCGGAAGTGCGCAGCAACCTCGAGCAACACCTGCCGCCCGTGCGCGCGCGACTGGCTCCCGATACGCGCTTCGGCATCGGCCTGCGCCTCTCGGCTGAGGCAGCGCGCGAACTGTCCAGCCCGGCGGCGCTGGCGGAGTTCAAGAGCTTCCTCCAGCGCGAGCGCTTTTACGTGTTCACGCTCAACGCATTCCCGTACGGTACGTTTCACGGCAAGCGGGTGAAGGAGGACGTGTACCTGCCCGATTGGCAGGATACCAAGCGTCTCGAATACACCGACCTCATGGCCGATCTGCTGGCGGAGTTGCTGCCGCAAGACGCGGGGCTGACGGGCAGCGTCAGCACGGTGCCGGGTGCCTTCAAGGAAAATGCCCGCACGCCGCAGGCGGTATCTCGCATCACCGATCTCATGATCCGCCACGCGGCACATCTGGTCGACTTGAAAGCGCGCACTGGCAAGCACATCACCCTAGCGCTCGAGCCCGAGCCCTGCTGTTTTCTGGAGACCGTCGATGAGACTGTCGCGTTTTTTCGGGAACATCTGTTTGCCGATAGCGCCGTTTCCAGGCTGTCCGAGCTGACCGGCGTGGATCGCACGCGCGCGAGGACGGCATTGAGGGATCACCTGGGCGTGTGCCTCGACCTTTGCCACGCGGCTGTCGAGTTCGAAGATCCACGGGCGTGCATAACGCAGCTTGCAGACGCCGGAATCGGCGTGTACAAGATGCAGATTACCGCCGGTCTGCGTTTGCCCAGGCTTTCGAGCGCCGCCCTCGCCGGTGTGCGCCAATTCGACGATCCGGTGTACCTGCATCAGGTGGTGGAGGCCGGGCCGGACGGGCTCACGCGCTACGTCGACCTGCCCGAAGCGCTGCGGAGCGCCGAAGGCCGCACGCTGGAGGGGCGCGAATGGCGGGTGCACTGTCATGTGCCCGTGTTCGTGGATGACCTCGGGCACTTCTCGTCCACGCAGGCGTTCATCCGCGAGGTGCTGCAGTTGCACCGCAAGCGACCTGTCTCCACGCACCTCGAGGTGGAGACGTATACCTGGAGCGTCTTGCCGGCGCAGCTGCGCGCGGATGGCATGGACCACGCCATCGCACGTGAGCTGGCCTGGGTGCGGGAAGAGCTGGCCCAGTGAGCATGGCTCCGGCGCTGTCGGTTGCGCTGCGCCTGGGGCGTGTCTCCAACCTTCCCACCGTCTGGACCAACACACTGGTGGGTGTGACGCTGGCCGGCGGCGCCGCGCTGGATGCGCGCGTGCCCATCCTTCTCGCCGCGTTCTCGCTGTTCTACATCGGCGGCATGTTTCTCAACGATGCCTTCGACCGCGAGTTCGACGCGCGCACACGTCCCGACCGTCCCATACCGGCCGGCCAGGTGACGGCGAGCACCGTGTTCAGGTCGGGCTTCGGCATGCTGGGCATGGGCGTGCTGCTGCTGGTCATGGTCGGCTACGCGTTCGCCAAAGGTACCGGCTGGCTCGCCCCCGCGT
>DASPUW010000458.1:0-2473 GCA_035622675.1 Burkholderiales bacterium
TCAGCGGCTGCAGCATCGCCTCATTGTCCTCCAGGATCCATCCGACTTCCGCGCGCTGGTAGCCGAGCGGAATGCCGTTCTGGATCGTGCGCTGTATCAGCAGTCCGTCCAGCCCCAGCCTGCGGTATTGCGGCAAGACGCCGAGCGCCAGCACGCGCATGCGCTTGCAGCCCGCGACCTTGACACGCCACAGGATCTTGAGCAAGCCGAGCGGAAACAGGCTTCCGTGCGCGAGCTTGAGCGCCTCGTTCGCGTCCGGCACCGCGATCGAAATCGCAGCCGGTTGTCCGTCCACCTCGCCGACGAAAGCGAGGCGCCGGTCGATCAGCGGCTTCAGCTCCTTGGCCAGCGCCGCGAGCTCACGGTCGGTCCAGGGCACGAAGCCCCAGTTGTCGGCCCACGCTTCGTTGTAGCAGCGGCGCACGAAGGCGAGCTCTTCGTGCCAGCGCGAAAGGTCGACCGGGCGCACCTTCACGCGCCCGCCGCCCAGCACTCTCTGCGCCAGGCGCTCGAGCTGTCCCTGGTAATCCGCGGCCTTGACCTCGAGCGCGTACAGATCCTTGGCCTTGCGCAGGCCAAATGCCTCGAACTGCTCAGCGTAGTAACCTGGATTGTACGGCATCAGGATGGCCGGGTCGTCCTCGAACCCGTCGACCAGCAGGCCCAACACGTCGTTGGTGGTGAAATTGGTCGGCCCGCGCATGACCGACGATCCGCGCGTCTTGAGCCAATCGCCGGCGGCGGTCAGCAGAGCACGCGACGCGTCCGCGTCGCGCTCGCATTCATACAGCCCGAAGAAACCGACCTGTCGCTCGGCGGGGTGAAATTCGCAGTAGCGGCGGTTCTTGATCGCGGTGACGGTTCCTACTATTGTCGCGCCGCGCCGCGCGAGGAACGGCTGGATCTCGGCGTATTCGTATACGGGATTCTTGCTCGGGTTGAGAAAGTCACGCCGCTCCATCATGAGCGGCGGTACCCAGTGCGCGTAACCGCGGTACAGGCCGAACGGAAAGCGGATGTACTGCTCGATGTCGCCCGGCTTGCCGGCCGGTTCGATCGTCAGGCCGGCGGCCACGCGCTTACTGACCGATCAGCCCAAACTTGCGCCCCGCCTCGGCGAGCTTGTCCAGGGCCCAGCTCAACTGCTGGCGCGTGTGGCCCGCGGTGAGCGAGATGCGCACCAGCGTGCGGCCGGGAGGCACTGCGGGCGGTACCACCGGATTGATGAAAATGCCTTGGTCGTGGAGCCAGCGCCAGACCTGGAAGCAGCGCTCCTGCTCGCCCACTACGATGGGAATCACCGGCGTCTCGGACGACCCGGTGTCGAAGCCGAGCGCGTCGAGCCCCTGTTTCATGAAGCGCGCGTTGTCCCACAGGCGCTCGATGCGCTCGGGCTCGTCGCGCATCACGTCGAGGGCTGCCAGCACTGCTGCGACACTGGCCGGCGCGGCGGAGGCCGAGAAGATGAAAGGGCGCGAGTGGTGCTTGAGGTAATTGATGACGCGCTCCGACGAGGCGATGAACCCGCCGATCGCCGCGAGCGACTTGGAGAAGGTGCCCATGATCAGATCGACATCGTCGGTCAGATCGAAGTGCGCCGCGGTGCCTGCGCCCCCCGCGCCGAGCACGCCGATGGCATGGGCGTCATCCAGCATGATCTGCGCGCCGTACTTGCGCGCGAGACGAGCGATCTCGGGCAGCTTGCAGATGTCGCCTTCCATCGAGAACACGCCGTCGGACACGATCAATTTGCCGGCGGAGGCGGGGAGCTCCGCCAGGCGCCGCTCCAGGTCGCGCATGTCGCTGTGGTTGAAGCGGACCATGGTGCCGGGCGAGAGCAGGGCGCCTTCCACGATGCAAGCGTGATTCAGCTTGTCGGAGAGGATGTACTCGCCACGCTGCACCAGGCAGGAGATGACACCCGTGTTGGTCTGATAGCCGGTGCTGTAGACGAGAGCCGCTTCCTTGCCGACCAGTTCCGCCAGGCGCTCTTCAAGCTCGAGATGAATGGGAAGCGTTCCATTGAGGAAGCGCGACCCGGCGCAGCCGGTGCCGTAGCGGCGAATCGCCTCGATGGCGCGTTCCTTCACCTTCGCATGGGTGGTCAGCTCGAGGTAAGAGTTGGACCCGAGCATGAGCATCTTGTGGCCATCGACGACGACCTCGGTGTCCTGCCCGGTCTCGATCAGCCGGAAGTACGGGTAGATGCCGAGCGCCTTGGTGTCGTCGGCCTGCGTGTAGCGCAGGCATTTGTCGAAGATGTTTGCCTTGCGCCCTGCCGCACTAATGAGCAGGGACTTCTCGGCCCCAGGGGGCGGTGAAACGTCCATCGCGGTGCCTCTGGCAAGTGACGACAGTATGGCGCGCATATTACACTGGGATCTGAGTTGATAGGAACCGGTTCCGGCCTCGTAAGCCAAGCCGAAGCCGCCGGCCAAACGCCACGGCGGGCGCAGTCTTACAGGCGTCCGAT
>DASPUW010000459.1:0-5880 GCA_035622675.1 Burkholderiales bacterium
ACATCACATGCGCGCAAGATCGCTTCGGTGCGTTCCAACCCATTTGTGACGAGCGCATTGTAGTAACCCACTACGATGATGCCGCCCATTGCCGCGATCCCGAACAACGCCACGAAGCCGATCGCAGCCGATACGCTAAACGGAGTGGCGGTCAGATACAGAGTGAAAATTCCCCCGATCAAAGCCATGGGCATGACACTAGCAGCGAGCAGCGTGTCCACAATCGAAGAGAAGTTGAGGTAAAGCAGCACGCCGATCAGCACCAGGCTGAGTGGCACGATCACGGCGAGGCGCTGCAGCGCCTCCTGGAGCTCGCCGAACTCACCCGCCCATTCCAGGCGATAACCGCCGGGCAGCGGCACCTCGCGGGCCACCTTCTGCTGACTTTCCAGCACCGCGCCGCCCAAATCGCGCCCGCGCACACTGAACTTGATAGGAATGTAGCGCTGCTGATTCTCTCGGTAGATGAATGACGGTCCCGAGACCAGCCCGATCTTAGCCAAATCGCTCAGCGGCACTTGAATCACGCCGCTACCGCCGGTCGGGTTCGGCGCACCAATGGTGATGCGGCGGATGGAATCGAGGTTCTGCCGATATTCCGGTGCAATCCGCACCACCATCGGAAAGTGACGGTCACTCCCGTCCTCGAACAAGTCGCCGGCCGCCTGGCCCCCTATCGCCGCCTGGATGGTTGAGTTGACGTCGCCCGGAGCGAGGCCGTAGCGCGCGGCTCGTGCACGATCGATGTCGATCTTGACGGTAGGCTGACCGAGCGAGCTGAGCACGGCGAGATCGGTCACCCCGTCCACCTTGCTCATCACCTCCCTGATTTTGGCGGCGGTCTTCTCCAGCGTCTCGAGATCGTTGCCAAACAGCTTCACCGAGTTCTCTCCTTTGACGCCGGAAGCAGCCTCCTCGACGTTGTCTTCGATGTACTGAGAGAAGTTAAACTCGACACCCGGGAATTGCGCTTCCAGCGCCTCCTTCACCTGCCGGGTCAGCTTCTCTTTGTCCACGCCCTTGGGCCAGCTCGAAAAAGGCTTGAGCGGGACGAAAAACTCGGCGTTGAAAAACCCGGTGGCATCGGTGCCATCGTCGGGACGGCCGTTTTGCGACACGGCGGTCACGACCTCAGGAAAGCTCTTGATTAGGCGCCGCATGCGGTTTACGTAAGCGTTGCCCTCCTCGAGCGAGATCGAAGGCGGCATGGTGGCCCGGATCCACAAGTTACCCTCCTCGAGTTTGGGGAGGAACTCCAGTCCGAGAGACGATGCGGCGAGCAGCGCCAGCAGCATCAACAGCACCGCCACGCCTACAGTGACGATACGGTTTGCAAGCGCAAACTCGAGCGCCGGCCGATAGACGCGGCGCATCCCGCGCACGATGATGGTCTCGATCTCGCTCACGCGCTCCGGCAGCAGCAAAGCGCTCAGCGCTGGCGAAACGGTGAAGGTAGCGAGCAGGCCGCCGGCAATGGCGTAGGCGTAGGTCTTGGCCATCGGTCCGAAGATGTGTCCTTCGACGCCTGACAGGGTGAACAGCGGGACGAATCCAGCGATGATGATGGTGGCGGAAAAGAAGATTGCGCGATTGACCTCCGCAGCCGCGTTGGCAATCACCGCGACCTTACCGTGCAGGTCCATTCGCGTTCGGACTCGGTGCAAAGATAGGTGCTCGATTTGACGTGCCTGGGCACCTTCGGCCAGGTGGCGATAGATGTTCTCGACCATGATCACCGTGGCTTCCACCACGAGGCCGAAGTCGATCGCGCCGACCGACAGAAGATTCGCTGACTCGCCGCGCAGCACCAGGATGGTCACGGCGAAGAACAACGCAAACGGAATGGTGGTGGCAACGATGACGGCGCTGCGCAGGTTGCCAAGAAACGCCCACTGCACCAGAAAGATCAAAATGATGCCCAGCACCATGTTGTGCAGCACCGTGCGAGTGGTCACGTTGATGAGCTCTGTGCGGTCATAGATTTTTTCCACGTGCACGCCAGCGGGAAGCAGGTCCCCGCCGTTGATCTTTTCGAGCTCGGCTTTCACCCGCCGCAGGGTCGGAAGGCTCTGCTCGCCGCGGCGCATGAGGACGATACCTTGAACGATGTCGTCGTCGTCATCCTTGCCCGCGATCCCGAGCCGCGGTTGATGGCCTACGGTTACCTTCGCAACGTCGCCAAGAAGCACCGGCGTCCCGTTGCTTGCGGTCAGCATCGTGTGGCGGATGTCGTCCATCGAACGGATTAAACCCACCCCACGCACCACCGCGGTCTGCGGACCGAAATTGACGGTCTGACCACCCACGTTGATGTTGCTGTTGTTCAGCACCTGCACGATCTGCGGCACGGTCAGCCCGTAGGAGATGAGGCGCTCGAGATCGATGGTCACTTCGTAGATCTTGGTTTTGCCGCCCCAGCCGTTGACGTCGATGACGCCGGGCACCGCTTTGAAGCGGCGCTCGAGCATCCAATCCTGGATGGTCTTGAGATCCGTCACCGAGTAGCCCGATGGACCAGTTACTCGATAGCGGTAGATCTCCCCGATCGGGCTCCACGGCGAGATGGTCGGTTGCGCCCCGTTGGGCAAAGGAGGGAGCTGGGACAGCCGATTGATCACCCACTGCTCGGCCTGCTCGTAGGTGAAGTCGTAGGTGAACTGGAGCTTCACATCGGACAGGCCGAAAAGAGAGATCGTGCGGATGGCGCTCAAATGCGGAATGCCGGCCATCTGGATCTCAATCGGAATGGTGATATAGCGCTCGATCTCCTCCGCCGATTGACCGGGGTTTTGCGTCACGATGTCTACGAGGGGCGGGACCGGATCGGGATAAGCTTCGATGTTGAGCTTGAGGAAGCTGATGATTCCTGCACCGAACAGAATCGCGAGCAGCGCTAGCATGAGCACACGCTGCTTGAGCGCAAAGGCGATGATGTTGTTCATCCCGCGCTAAGTGAGGTGGTTTCCGTCGACCGGGACCATCCGTTCAGTCGCTTTTGGCAGCCCTGTCGATGAACAGTGTGCCGCTGGTTACCACCCGCTCTCCCGGTTCTATGCCGGCGAGGACCTCGACCATGCCGTTGCTCGTCCGCCCGGTGCGAATCTCGTGCGACGAGATGATGCCGTCCTGCTGAACGACCCACACCCGTGCCCGCTCACCCTCGTAGACGATCGCTTCCTGTGGCACGGCCGGTGCAGTGGACGCCTCGCCCGTGATGATGCTGAAACTGGCGAACA
This sequence comes from Burkholderiales bacterium, assembly GCA_035622675.1. GTDB lineage: Bacteria > Pseudomonadota > Gammaproteobacteria > Burkholderiales > SHXO01 > SHXO01. The sequence goes on from DASPUW010000459.1 coordinate 3,237, forward strand.
TCTCCGGCTTGAGCATTCCCTCCGGGTTTTCGACCTCGGCGCGCACCGCCAGTCGCCGGCTGCTCGGGTCAACCGACGGAGCGACGTACGTGATCTTGGCCTTGAACACCTTTCCCGGAAGCGCCAGCACGTGCACCTCCACCGGAGCGCCGCGGTGCATCAAAGGCGCATCAAACTCTCGAACGTTGCCGATGAGCCAAACGGTCGAGAGGTCGCCGATTGAGTACACCGGCGTGCTGGCGCCCGCCTGGATATATTGTCCGAGACCCACTTGCCGATCCGTAACGCGGCCGCCGATGGGTGCCAGGACGTAGGACACTGGGTCGACCTTTTGAGAATTCTCGAGCGCGCTGATCTCCCTATCGCTCTTGCCCAGGATTCGCAGCTTGTTGCGAACCAGGGCAAGCGCCGTTTCCGCAGAGCGCAGATTGTTCTGCGCGGTGTTGAGGTCGGCTTGCGCCTGCTGCCAATCCTGGAGCGCCCCGGCCTTCGCCTCGTACAGGGCGTGTTTGCGCTGCTCGCTGGTTTGCGCTAGGGAGAGCTGAGAGCGAGCGGTGTTGACCGCCGACAGGGCACTGATCAGGTCGTTTTGGGCCTGGGCGAACTCCGTTGCTTCGATCGCCAATAGTCTGTCGCCCTGCCTGACGTGGTCGCCTAGATTGGAAATGATCTTGGTAACTCGCCCCGAATAGGGCGAGAAAACCGGGGTCGTTCGGTCACCATTCACTGCGATCTTGCCGTCGGTGACTTGCTCGGTCCGAAAGGTAATGCGCTCCACCGCTGTCGCCTTGAGGCCTGCCAGCTGTGCAGGCGTAGGCCGGAACGTTCCGGGAGCAGTCGCCGTCTGTGCTGAGGGCTCGGACGGATGACTAAAGAGACCAGCCGTTACAGACCCAAGGCCTGCAGCCGCACTTGCGAGCAGCACGAGCACGGCGACGATGGCGAACTGCGTGCGCCGCGGCAGAGCACGCGCCGGCAATCGCGTAGGTGAGGACTCGAGCTGTTTGTCTCGAGCTGTCTGCGAAGCGTTGTCGACCACGTTTGCGAACATCCGCTCCTCCGGCGCATGGTCCTGCGGCGATCGCGCTACGTCGAATCGCAGTCCGGCTAGGCGACCTCTGGAGTCGATGCTCTCTGTAGGGCGAGAAGCGGCACTATACGCAGCTAGTCTTGCCGCGAACTGTCCGTAGGCTTGCAGATCGCTGATCGACCAAGACCGCTTGGCATCTGCTCATGACGCCGAGGTACGGAACTGGCAGCGCTGGCGAAGGGCCATGGAGGGACGGCGCCCTCACGCTTCAGGACGCTGCACTGCTACGAAAGTCACCCGGGGGAACGAACGCGGTCGACCGACCGACGCTCGATGGACGATCTGACTCGCGCTTACGCGGCCCGCGCGGACTGATCGCCGCTCGCCAGCTCGTCGTAGCGGCAGACGCGGTTGCGGCCGGTGGATTTGGCGAGATAGAGGGCCTGATCGGCCTGCTTGATGAGCTCAGCCAGCGTTCTCGCACCAAAGTCGAACGACGCCACGCCGAAGCTCGCAGTGATTCGCGCCGCCTCGCCCGGGATGACCGCCGGGCCACAAGTGGTCTCGACTACTTTGCGGATCTGGTCGGCGAACTGCTGTGCCTGGCCAGCCTTGATGCCGGACACCAGCATGCAGAATTCTTCGCCGCCATAACGGCAGACGAGGTCACCTGCCGGCGTCGCATCGCGCAGTATCAGGGCAACGCGGTGGATCACCTGATCGCCGATGAGGTGTCCGTAGCGGTCGTTTACCGACTTGAAATGGTCGACGTCGACCATGACGCAGCACAGGTCTCCACTGCGCTGTGACGCCGCCTTCAGGAAGGCCTGCTGGGCCCGTTCCAGGAAGGCGCGCCGGGTGAGCACGGAGGTGAGCGGGTCGTGGTCGGCCAAATGTCTCAGCTGGGCGTTTTGCTGCTCGATCTGACTCTTCGCCACCTCAAGCTGCGCCACGGTGTCGAGGAGCTGCTGATTCATGTGCTCGACCAGACTCAGGTCATCGAGCGTGATGAGGCAGCCGCGCACGCTGTCGCGCTCACCCAGAACCGGCGCGCAGTTGAGGGTGACCTTCACCCCATCGCCCTCGCCGCGCTGGATCTTTATGGTTTCCCCGGTGACCGAGGCCTTGGTTGCCATCGCGCGCTCCCAGGGCCAGGCGGCCGGATGGTTGCCGATCGCGCTGACCAACCATTCCATGTCTGCGATCTTCTTGCCGGTGAGATCCCGCACAGCATCTGGATGGAGGCTGCGGAACCCAGCATTTGCGAGCACGATCTGCCCCTGCCTATCGATCACGACCAAGCCTTCGGACAGCGCGTCGAACGCGGTGCGCACCCGATCCGGGATGGCAGCGTTGGGGTCGAGGTGCTGCAGAATGCGCTTGAGGTAGAGATAGAACAACAGGAAGCCCAGCGACAGCATGATCGATGTCAGGACGACGCTGGGATACTTGAGCCAGCCCAGCAGCGTCTGAGGCGTAAGCGGGCGGTACGCCACTTCGACCTGACCCCACACTCCGCTCGGCGTTTTGATCGGAACCAGTACATCCGTCAGTGTGGACTTGTCCTGAGCCGGTGCCACCCAGTAGCGATCGTGGCTGCCGGTCTGCGCAACC
>DASPUW010000460.1:0-5301 GCA_035622675.1 Burkholderiales bacterium
TTGCATATTGCGGTATATGCAACTTTTGGAACTGCGGGACCATCTTGACGCGCAGCGCCCGCAACAACTTCGCGCACGTTCCACGTGGTGGCAAATCTCTGCAAGGGAGGATGCCGCACTGCCTAAACATTATTACGCCGACGGGGGGGCCGGACCTCGACAAAACCGGCACGTGTGGAAAGAGCTTGGGGAAGATTCAGGTGAAGAGAAGTTTGAATAGACAGACCCCGATAAAACCATCCAATTTCGGCCGCGCCGAGGTCTTCAAAACATGGGTGCTTGACCCCGCCGGGGGGCCGAAAGCGCCCGAAACGAGCCGGGCCTTACAGCAACTTTCGATGTGCGGCGGAGGTCCGCCACGCGTATTGCCGGCGCGAGATCGTTGGCACGCTGGTCAAAATCAGGAAGAGCGCCGAAGTCAGCCCCTTGGCGCCGCAACCGACGACCGGCTGCAAACCAGGATGGAAGGTAAGCGTCCGCCGGTTACCACCTTGCGCTTGAGTCGTTGAGCGGCGAAGGTGTCCACTCATTTTGAGGGTGGATACCATGGTGGTCGAGAGTCGCGTGGCGAGAGTCGTGGCACGGGGCGTGCGGCGCGGTCCGTACCGCAAGCATTCTCGGGAGGCAAAGCGGGCGATCGTCGAGCAGTGCCTCATCCCGGGGGCGTCTGTGGCAGGGGTGGCGCTGGCGCACGGGGTCAACGCGAACCTGGTGCGCAAGTGGATCCACAAGTATCGAGCCGGCGAGTATGGCGCGCCTGAAGTCGGCTTGACGCTGCTGCCGGTAAAGGTGCGCGATGTGGCACCGCCAACAGCGACGACGCGCGCGACGCCGTCCTTGAAGGGCCACATCGACATCGAGCTGCCGGGGGCCCGCGTGCGTGTGCATGGACAGGTTGACGCCGAGGCGCTGCGTAGCGTGCTCACGAGCCTGCTGCGATGATCGGCTTGGCGGCCAGCACGCGGGTGTGGCTTGCGGCCGGGGTCACCGACATGCGCAAGGGCATGGATGGGCTCAGTGCGATGGTGCAAACGGTGCTGGGCGAGCGGCCCTTCTCGGGCGATGTGTTCGTGTTTCGCGGCAAGCGTGGTGATCTGGTGAAGCTGCTGTGGTGGAGCGGCGAGGGGATGAACTTGTACGCCAAGCGCCTGGAGCGTGGTCGCTTCGTATGGCCGCAGGCCACCAGCGGCACGGTACACCTGACGAGTGCGCAGCTGTCGATGTTGCTCGAAGGCATCGATTGGCGACGTCCCACGCGCACTTGGCAACCCACTGTGGCAGCGTAACAACAGTAACAGCAGTGACATCGCGCACGATGCGCATGTCGCGTGCATTGGTCAGCTCATGCGGGTACAGTCGCGCGCATGGCAGGTGCGCTCGATCAATTACCTGATGACGTTGCGACGCTCAAGCGCATGCTCGCTGAGCGCGATGCCGAGGTGGTGCAACGGCTGGCGGAGTTGGAAGCGCAGCGTGCCGAAGTGTTGGCGGCGCGGTTGTTGATCGAGAAGTTGAAGCTCCAGATCGCGCGCCTGAGGCGCATCCAGTTTGGCCGACGCTCCGAGCAGCACGATGCTCGCGTCGTGCAATTGGAACTGATCGTCGAAGAGCTGGAAACCAGCTTGGCGGCGAGCCCGGTGTCCGTCGCGACTTCCCCCGCATCGTCGCCGCGGACCCCGCCCGTGCGCCGTCCCCTGCCGGTGACATTGCCGCGCGAAACCGTAGTCCACGCCGCGGCGTGTGTCTGTCCTGACTGTGGTGGAGCGCTCAAGCCAATTGGCGAGGATGTGGCGGAGCAGCTGGAGTTCATTCCCGAGCACTTCAAGGTGATCCGCCACGTGCGGCCCAAATTCGCCTGCGGCAAGTGTTCGACCATCGTGCAGACCGCCGCGCCGTCGCGCCCCATCGACAAAGGGGTAGCCGGCCCGGGGCTTCTGGCCCACGTTGCGGTATCCAAGTACCTCGATCACCTGCCGCTCTACCGGCAGTCGGAGATCTATGCGCGGCAAGGCATCGACCTGGAGCGCTCCACACTCGCCGATTGGATCGCGGGCATCTCCCGCCTGGTCACACCGCTCTCCGAGCTGATCGGTCGTTATGTCGTGGCCGCTACGAAGGTTCACGCCGACGATACGCCGGTGCCGGTGCTCGATCCAGGCCGCGGCAAGACCAAGACCGGTCGGCTGTGGGTGTACGTGCGCGACGATCGACCCGCGGGGAGCACTGAGGCAGCGGCGGCGTTCTATCGCTACACGGCCACCCGCGAAGGGGCGCACCCGCGCGCCCATTTGAAGGACTTCCAAGGCACGTTGCAGGCCGATGCCTTCAGTGGCTTTGACGGCCTCTATGTCGCCGGCCGGGTGCGCGAAGCGGCCTGTTGGGCGCACGCGCGGCGCAAGTTCTACGAGCTGCATGCGGCCACCCAATCGCCGCTGGCCAATGAGGCACTGACCCGAATCCAGGGGTTGTACGCCATCGAAGAGCAGATCCGGGGCAAGCCCCCGGATGAGCGCTGGCGGGTGCGCCAGGCGCGCGCCGCTCCGCTGCTCGAGGCGTTGCAGCAGTGGTTGCTGGAAACGCGGGCCAAGGTGTCGGCCAAGTCCGAGCTCGCCGGCGCCATCAACTACGCGCTCAAACGCTGGGTAGCCTTGACGCGCTATCGCGACGACGGTGCCGTGGAGATCGACAATAACGTCGCGGAACGCGCCTTGCGCGGGCCGGTGCTCTCCCGCAAGAACTTCCTGTTCGCCGGCGCCGACTCGGGCGGGGAGCGCGCCGCGGTGTTGTACACCCTGCTGGAGACGGCGAAACTCAACGGCCTGGACCCAGAGGCGTACCTGCGCTTCGTGCTGGAGCGTATCGCCGAGCAGCCAAGCAACCGGCTCGCCGAGTTGCTGCCCTGGAACTTTGCGCAGCAGCGCCTTGAGCACGAGCAGCTCGCGGCGTAAGTCCGAATCGACGAAGTCAACGCCCTGCCCAGCTCCTAACCTTCCGCCGGGTCACGCGCGTAACCGGCGAGCGGCTCCTCCCGATCCATGGATGACCTGCCCGATGACATGCGGCAATGCAAGTCGGTGCAGGCATGCATCGACCTGGCTCTCACCGATGCCTATGGAGAGGACGAGCAGGCAGTGGCCTGGCTCACCTGCATCGAGGAGCTGTTCGGCCGGTTCAAGCATGTCAAGTTGCTCGGCGAGGACGTGACGCTCGTCGGCTTCGATCTCAATCGTCACGCCGTAGTCGCAGTGTGCCAAAACGGAAAGCGCAAAGTGCGCGCGACCTTGGACTCCCTCGAATTCCCTGACCTTACGCCGGTCGAGCAACTCTGGCTGCAAGCCTGGAAGAAATTCTCCGCGGAAGCAGGCTGATCGCGTTCAGGGCCGAGCAGCAATATGCCGTCCCCGGACGCTTACTTTGAACAAGCGTCAGATATTATTTCTGCGATGCCCGGGTATATTGGGCATCAATTGCAGCGCTGCATCGAAGTGTCCAATCGCTACATTCTTTTGGTGAACTGGGAATCACTCGAGGCACATACAATCGGGTTTCGTGGCTCTGCCGAGTATCAGGATTGGAAACGCTTGCTCCATCATTTCTATGATCCATTTCCCACCGTTGAGCACTATGAGTTAGCGTTGTCGCTGCGGTCTGACATTGTTAGGGTACTCCGCCGTTTGGTGCTGGCAGGTGTTGTGGCGCTGTTTATACGGCCGCAGGCGGCAAACGGAGACAGCGGGCCGCCGGGAAACGGAGCTACCAGAGCTTGGCGCAGTGTCCTGTCAGAACGAATGGCGACGGCGTCGCGCCGGGCGCAGGCATACCCGTCTCGAACGATACCGCCAGTCGCGGCACGTTGAAGAACAGCTTCTCGGACGTGTCCGCGAGCGTGAGCGTCGCCTTTTCGGCATCAGGCACAACGCCCACCGCGAAGGGCACTCCATCGCGAGGTAGCGCCCACAACACGGCGACGTGCCCGGACGGTACTTCCAGGGGTCGCAGCCGCTTGACCGAGAGAATGCGTCCGTAGCGCGTGGAGCTGGCGAGCAGGACCGCGTTGTTCTGCGCATCTGTCAGAAGCCCGACGTAGCTCTGTGGCAACGTGCCGCGTTCCTGGACAATCGCCTCGATCGGCATGACGTCCGGGAACAACCTGACAACGCCGAGCGTCGCCAGAGCACCAAACGCAAATCCCAATGCGGGGCGCAACCACCTCCACGAGGCGGTGGAAGCTCCACGCGCACCACCGCCGGTCCGTTCGTCGATCGCGGTCCACACCCGTCCGGGGAGTCGCTCGGACGGCACTGAACGGGAGAGCGGCATCAAGCGCCTCTCCCAATCGAGCACCGCCTTTTCGGCTGCAGGCAGTCGCTGACGCAGACGCTCGAAACGCCGGCGCGCGCGCGACGACAGCGAGCCGAAGACATATTCGGCGGCCAGGTGGTCGAGCACCTCCGGATTGTCGTAGTTCATTGCGATCGATCGAGGCAACGCTTGAGGCGCTCGAGTCCACGCCGAATCCAGACCTTCACGCTTCCGATCGGAGCGGCAAGCCGCGCCGCCACTTCAGAATGCGAGAGGCCGTGGTAGTACGCCAGCGCAAGGCACTGCCGCTGCGGTCCCTGGATATCGCTAAGGCAGTCACGGATGCGGACTTCATCTACCGCTCGCTCCAGCAGACCGAGCGGGTCGGGTCGTTCGTCGGCCAGCTCGTGGACCTCCCCGTTCTCCTCATCATGCAGCGACCCAGCCGGGCGCGCGCTTTCGCCGCGCAGCACGTCGAGCGCTCGGTTGCGTACGATTGCTGTGAGCCACGTCATGGGCTGGCTTGCCGCATCCGAATAGCTGGCCGCCCGCTGCCAGACGTTCACGAAGGCATCCTGGATGACGTCTTCCGCGCGGTCGCGCCGATTCAATATACGGATGGCGACGCCGAACAGAGACGGTGAGGTCGCGTCGTACAGGGCACGAAACGCCTTGCGGTCGCCGAGCGCAACGCGCGACAGAAGCCGCTGCAGCTCGACGGTATCGACCATGGTGCGGGGACAGCCGGGCGGGATTTAAAACCGTACGGCAGGCTCGTTCCTTCGTCAACTGGCGTTGTCCCGGTTTGGTCGCCCACTGCACGCCGGTGCCGCGTTCACGCGCTCACCAGGATGACCGCTTGTGTTAAGGGTTGTGCGACGCCTGCCCTACCGCGCCGGCGTGCGAGGATGTGACGACGCCGCGCGGGCAGGCGTTGTACAAGCCCCAAGGGAGGAAACCGCGGCATGCGCCGAGACGGTTCCGGGAAGGCTAAACCGC
>DASPUW010000461.1:0-4068 GCA_035622675.1 Burkholderiales bacterium
ACCTCAAACAGTTTGCCTGGCGGCCATAGCGAGTGGGAACCACCCGATCCCATTCCGAACTCGGAAGTGAAAACGCTCTGCGCCGATGGTAGTGTGCCTTTCAGGCATGCCAGAGTAGGTCACCGCCAGGCTTCAAACCAAGAGCCCCTGAGATCGCAAGGTCTCAGGGGCTTTTTCTTTGGTCTTCAGCGCTGGTACTCGCGATAAACGATGCGCACCCAGCGATCCGTGCCCTTGCCGGCTCTTGCAAATCCCTCCGTGGGGTGCAGCGCGACGACCTGGTCCTCGCTCAGGCCGTGGGCAATTGCCTGCGTGATACGGTCCCGGATCGACACCAGGCGGTCGCGATAGTCCTGTAGTGCGGCGCGGTCGGTGGGATCTCCGTGTCCCGGGACGACGATCGTCCGTTCATCGACGAGTCCCAGGAGGGTATCGGCCGCCGCGATCATGCCGTGCGCCGAGCCGCCGTTCAGATCGTCGAAGTAAGGCGGTCGATACTCCTCACCGACGACGAGATCACCCGTCACGATCACGTTCTGTCGACGGAAAAATACGATCGCGTCGCCATCGGTATGCGCCGGGCCGATATGGATGACATCAACATCGTCCCCATTCCAGTGCAACCGCAGCGACCGATCGAAGGTGATTGCTGGCCATGCGATCGGCGGATACGCTTTCTGGGGTCCGTAGAGAGACACGACCTGGTCGGACCGCATGCGCTGCGCCGCGCTCTCGTGCGCGATGATGAGCGCGCCGTCGCGGGCGAACGTCTCGTTGCCGCCCGTGTGGTCGTCGTGCCAGTGCGTGTTCACGACCATCTTGACGGGTGGCGCTCGCAACGTCGCGAGTTGAGTGCGCACTCTGGCTGCCAGGGCAGCGTATTCATCATCGACCAGCAGCGTGCCGTCCGGTCCGGTCGAAACCGCAATGTTGCCGCCATAACCGAGCAGCAGCTGCAGATTCCCGCGCAGGGGCCGGGCGTGGATCTCGCTGTTCGCGAGATCCTGCGCGGACACAACGGCACCCGCTCCGCACCACAGTGCGGCGGCGCCGGCGAGCAACAGCCACGACCGCCATCGAAGGCGCCCGATCACGCGGCTCATCGGGAGTCTTTCACCGGCCGCGCGCCATCCGCTCATCGGCAAGCACCCCTCAGAGCCCGAGCAGCGGCTCACGCGGGAAATCGCGCAGCGTCTCGATGACCACGCCCGCACCTTTGGACGTGAGCAGGCGCACATGTGCCGCGGCGGCACCGATGCCGACGATGTAGCCAACGCCGGCGGCCCGCGCTGCGACGACGCCGGAGACCGCGTCTTCGACCACCACGCAGCGGCGCGGTTCGACGTCGATGTTGCGCGCGGCCGCGAGGTACATGTCAGGTGCAGGCTTCCCGGGGCGCACGCCGTCGTCGAAGATGATTTCCTCGACATCGAACCAACGATCCAGGTACAGGTGCTGGATGAAGAATTTCACATTCACGAGCGGGGACGAGGTGGCGATCGCGCGCGGAATGCCCGCGAGCTTCAGCCATCCGAGCAGATCCTGCGCACCCGTGGAGAGTTTCATCCGGTTCGGAGTATCCAGGCACAGGCTCCGGAACAGCGACTCCTTGGCTTCAATCAGGTCCGCGAGCTCCGCTGCCGTGATCTGTCGGCCAGCCAGGTAACTCAACACGTAGGCATTCGATCGGCCGTGCATGTGCAGGGCGAACTCTTCATCGGTCATCTCCCGGCCGCGCAGCTCGCGCGCCATGACCTGCCAGGCCTTCTCCTGCAGGTCGCCGTCGGAGAACAGCACGCCGTTGAAGTCGAAGATGATGCCTCGATAGCTCATCGCGGCCCGTACTTGGCCGCCATGCGCTCGCCGATCCGGGCAGTGTCGACGACCATTCGCTCATGGGTCCCGACGCCGATCGCCTCCTCGCCATCCATCGCCCACACGCGGAAGAAAACCCGGCGTCCGTCGGTGCGCATGACTTCCGCGTGGCCCACCACCTCGTGCCCGACCGGGGTCGCCACCAGATGCCGCACGTCGACGCGCGTACCGACCGCGCTCTCGCCCTTGCCGAGATATTCCTTGATGGCATTCAGCGCCGCGTTCTCCATGATGAGGATCAGGTAGGGTGTCGAGAATACCGCCGGCAGGATGCTGTCCTTGAAGGCATTGGCGAGATGGGCGGGCTCCACGTGATGCACGTGCCGGCCCTGCGCGCCGTTCGGAATCGGTTTCATGGATCGCGGCCCTCACGGAGCGCGCGCGAGCGCGCGAATCAGATCGACCTCTGCCTGACGGTAAGGTGTGCCGTCGGCATGGAACAGGTCGTGATGCCAGACGACCGGCTCGCGGCCGTTCACGTAGGGGATCGTCCAGCTGTCCCAGGGAAGGCGCGTCTGCGTCTTCCCGTCCACCAGACCCCAGTTGATCATCGAGATCTTCAGGCGCTTGCCGAGCGGCAGTGACTGATCCAACGTCGAGCCTGCGCCTCGGGCGAGATATTCCGTGCACCACACGGGCCGGCCGAGCGCGAGCAGCCGGGAAGCGCGCCGCTCGAAGGTCTCCGGCCAGTGATAGTCGTGGAAGGAAATCACCTCCGACTCCCCCAGCTGCACCTGCTCGACCGGAGTGGGGGCCCCTGCGTCCCAGGTGCCATCCTGAAACAGGCCGCTCGTCAGCGGCTGGGTCGGATTCGCGCTGCGCGCCCACGCGAAGACCTTGGGCAGCAGCTCGTGCACCCGCTCGTGGGAGTCCTTCGAGTCTGACGGCTCGTTCCAGACATCCCAGCCGATGATCCGCGGATCCTTTGCAAAGGCGCCGACGACTCCTACGACGTAGGCCTCGAGCCGCGCCTCCTGCGCGCGGTCCTTCAGGGCGGTGACGCCCGGGCTCTGAACCCACCCGGAGTTGTGAACCCCCGGGATCGGCGGATGCTGGGGCCCGAGCTTCGGCTCCGGCTCCCAGCAGCTGTCAAAGAGGACGAGGAGCACGCGGATGTGATGTCTGGTGGTCAGCTTCAGGAACTCATCGATCCGGGCTCTGAAGCCCGCCGGGTCCTGCTGCCAGAGTAAATCGTGCAGGAAGACGCGCATGGTGTTCATGCCGATCGCTTCCGACCAACCGAGCTCGACGTCGATGCGGAGCGGATCGAAAGTCTCGGCCTGCCACATCTCCAGCTGATTGATGGCGGAGGCCGGGATGTAGTTGGCGCCCACCATCCATGGTTGCCGGGCGTACCAGTCGCGCGCCTCCGCCGGCGTCCACCTCCCGCGCGCCTGAGCAACCGGCACGCTGAGCAGCGCGACGCCGGCGATCGCCCACAGGGTCATCGAATGGATCCAGGTCCGCATGGAACTCCCCTCCAGATGGCACTCTAGCGCGTCGCGATCCCTCCGCCCGCGGCTTGCGGCCCCTGCGCCGATCGCCGAGATCGCGGATTTCGACCAAAAGTGCCGCCAGGCCGTCCCCCCGTGGCTCGCACGCAACGAATCGGAGCCTTTCCAGGCTTCCAGCTCCTTTGTCATTGATCCGAAATTGCGCGGCGCCGCATAAAGGCGGAAACTCCCGGAGGAAAGTAATAACAGCAGCCGAGGCAGCTGCACCGGTACGTGCCGGCGGGAGTCACGTGCTCCTTCAAGCTTATAAACATGCGCGCCTCATGGAGGAATCCGAGTCGCGGGTCGAGATGACGGCGAAATCGTTGGCGCCGGCGGACATCCTTGTGGCGCAGCGGATACTGTCCCGTCCAACCGACTTCACGCGCTGGGAAGCGCATCACGACCAGCTCATGCGCACGGTGTCCGCGCATGGCCAGCTCACGCGCCAGATGGTGGCGCTGCGCACGACCGCCCTGACGCTGGTACACCGCAAGGCGCTGTTCGAGTACCTGCGTCAGCGGCAGATTACGGGGGCGAAGCGCAAGAAGCTGTTCGCCGTCTTCTACGGCTGCGCCGAATACACCAATGCGGTTCTCACCGAGCACGGCCACTACGTGCGCTGCGCCTCGAGTTATCTCTGCACGCAGCATCTCGCAGAGCACCTGATGCGCGACCCCGCCCTCGACGAGCCGCTCGC
>DASPUW010000462.1:0-5479 GCA_035622675.1 Burkholderiales bacterium
GCGGTATCGATGAGATTGAAGCCATGCCCGACAAACGCGTCCAGGATCTTGAACGACGTCGCTTCGTCAGCCGTCCAGCCAAAGACATTTCCTCCCAGCGCGAAGGGCGCCACTTCCAACCCCGACTTCCCGAGCTTTCTCTTCTTCACGCCGTTCTCCTCATCGCCACGTACCGATGTACAGCCGGTTCCATGTTGGGCTGATGATGATTTCGTTGACGCACACGTGCGGCGGCTGCTCCGCCACCCAGCGGATGGTCTCACCCAGGTCAGCAGCCTGCAGCATCTTGGCGCGCTCCTCTGCCGGGGGAGGCGACGGACGGCGGTCCAGGATCGGCGTAGCGACTTCCGCGGGACAAATGGCGCAGGCGCGGATGCCATTCGCGCACTCCTCCATGTTGATGGTTTCGGTCAGCGAAACCACCGCGGCTTTGCTCCCGTTGTAGGCAGCGCCCACCCCGGCCGAGGTGTACTTCCCAGCCCACGACGAGATGTTGATGACGACCCCGTCCTTGCGCGTGCGCATGGACGGAATCACGGCCTGCGTGCACAGGAACGTGCCGTCGAGGTTGATGCGGATCACCTGGTTCCAGCTCTCGACGGTCTGATCGCGCCAGAAGCGCGTAGGGTTGTTCAATCCGGCGCTGTTGACCAGGATGTCGACTTTGCCGTGACGCGACAGGATGCCCTGCGCCACGCGCTGCACGCCGGCCGCATCGCTCACATCCAGGGCCTCGGCGGCCGCCTTGCCGCCGGAGTTTCGAATCGCCGCGCTCTCACGCTCGAGCACGTCGCCACGGCGCCCCGACATGACGACGGCTGCGCCCGCCTTGGCCAGCGCCTGCGCTCCAGCCAACCCAATGCCGCTCCCGGCGCCGGTAATCCATGCCACCTTCCCTTCCAGGCTTTTCATGTTCCCTCTCAAGAAATCCACGATTCGTGATTCGACGGGTGAAGAGTTTTACCCTTCACCTTTTCACCTCTTTTCGAAACGCTTCCCGCAGCGCCGCCGCCGACTGGGCGATGGCCTGCTTTGCCGCGTCCAGCATTCCGCCCGCCAGGACAAAGCCGTGCATCATGCCTTCGTAGTTGACCAGCGTAACGCGGTTGCCTGCCTCGATGAGCTTCGTTGCGTACTCCACGCCCTCGTCGCGCAACGGATCGTAGCCGGCTATCATCACCAGCGCCGGGGGCAGGCTGGATAGATCCTTGGCCATCAGCGGCGCGAAGCGAAAGTCCTGAGTGTCCCGCTGGGTGCGCAGGTAGTGCTTGTAGAACCAGACGATGGTCTGACGCGTCAGCAGGTAGCCGTCGGCGAACTTGCGATGCGACGGGGCTTCCGGCTCGGGCGCCGTGCAGGGATAAAGCAACAGCTGGAAGACGAGCTTTGGATGTCCTTCGTCGCGCGCGAGGAGCGCCATCACAGTCGCGAGGTTGGCGCCGGCGCTGTCGCCGCCGACCGCGATGCGTTCCGGATCAGCCCCGATCTCGCGCGCGTGCAGCGCGAGCCAGCGCAATGCGGCGCGGCAGTCGTCCACTGCGGCGGGAAACTTGAATTCGGGCGCCAGTCGATAGTCGACCGCCACCACCATGCAGTCAGTCTGGTTCGCGAGCATGCGGCAGGCCGAGTCGTGCGTGTCGAGGTTGCCGATCACGAATCCCCCGCCGTGAAACCAGAGCAGGCACGGGAACAGCTCACCGGCACGCGCTTCCCGAGGCCAGTAGATGCGCAGCGGAATATCGCTCGCGAGACCGGGGATGCGCTGGTCCCGGCTGCGGTGAATCGAATCGCGCGCCTCGGTCTTGCGCACGCGGGTGATGAATTGCTCTCTGGCCTGGTCGGGCGTGAGCTGCCAGAACTCCGGCAGAGCGGCTTGCTTCGCAAGACCAAGGAGGATCTCGGCTTGTGGATCGAGAGGCATCGACAGTCCTATTCTTTAGAGGCTTGGGGATAGATCAGCTTGAATGTGCCGGTGGCGATGGCCAGCAGTTTCGCCGCGGAGTCGGTGGCCTTGCCCTCGGCGAAAATCAGCGATCGACCCGCACGCTCGGCGAATGCCTCGGCGAGAACGGGCCCCTTTGCCGCGGACAGAAAGTTGGCCTTCATCTCGACGGTGGTCGCACCGATGCAGGCTGGATCCAGCGAGCGGGCAGCGCTGCTCAGAGCCGCATCCAGCAACGTCATCAGCACCCCGCCGTGCACGCCGTTCCAGCTGTTGAGATGCTCCGGGCGCGGCTCGAGTCGAACCACGACGCGGCCGTCGCCCTTCTCGAGCAGCTTCACGCCGAGGTGCTCGATGAACGGTATGTTGATATCGAAGTTTTGCGTGCCGCCACCCGGGGCCTGCTCGCGGCCCCGTTCTGATTCCCCCTCTTGCTCTGCCTTGGCGATCCCATGCGAGATGTAATTCACCACGTCCAGACGGGTCACCCCCTTCTCGTGCAGGAAGTAGACAGCGTGCGATTCCACTTCGCCGAAGATCGCCACCAGAACATTGGCGCCACTGACCTCCTTCTTCCCGGAAGACTGCACGTGCAGGATGGCGCGCTGGATCACGCGCTGGAAGCCGAGGGTAGGCTGTGTGTCGACGTCGTCGCCAGTCACGATGGGCGTTTGCCCATTGACGAATTCGGCGAGCACCTTGCGCAATTCCTCGATGTTGGCAGCGCAGGCACGCAATACTTCGGACGCAGACGCATTGTCCAGCAACACGAGCAGCAGGTGCTCCACAGTAATGAACTCGTGATGCTTCTGCCGGGCGTCCATGAACGCCTTGTGCAGGCTGACCTCGAGCTCCTGCGCGATCATCGGTCACCGCCGGTCGTCAGACTGCGCTCATGCCGCCATCAACCGCAATCGTCTGACCGGTGATGTAGGCCGAGGCCTCGGACGCAAGAAGAACGGCAACGCCCTTCAGGTCCTCGTCGCCGCCCAGTCGCTTGAGCGGAGTTTGATCGAGGATCACGTGCTCGGACTTGCCGATCATGCCCTGAGACATCTTGCTGGGGAAAACGCCCGGGGCGATCGCGTTCACCGTGATCCCATACTGCGCCCACTCGGCCGCAAGCGAGCGCGTGAAATTCACCACGCCGCCCTTGCTGGTGTTGTAGGCGATCGTCCGCATGAAGCGTGGGTCGGTCCCTTGCAGGCCAGCCATGGACGCCATGTTCACGATGCGCCCATAGCGCGCCGGGATCATGGCCTGCTTGCCGACGGCCTGGGTCAACGCGAATATCGCAGTGAGATTGAGGTTGAGCACCTTCTGCCACGCCTCCAGCGGGTGCTCTTCGGCCGGGGCTCCCCAGGTCGCGCCGGCGTTGTTGACCAGGATATCGATGCGCTTCCAGTGCTCGAACACCAGCCGGGGCAGAGCCTGCGCAGCGTGCAGATCCTGCAGGTCGCAGGCGATCGTCATGACCTCGACGCCCTGCGCGGCAAGATGGCGTTTTGCCTCGTCCAGCTCAGGCTGCTTGCGTGCGGTGATCGCCACCTTCGCGCCCATCTCGCCCAATGCCTCGGCGATCTGCAGGCCCAGTCCGCGTGAGCCGCCGGTGATCAATGCCGCGCGGCCGCTCAGATCCAGCAGCTTGCGAACGCTCATCTGAAGGAGTGCTCCTGGGTCCTTAGACGATCTCGAACAAACCGGCAGCGCCCATGCCTCCGCCGATGCACATCGTCACCACGACATGCTTGACGTTGCGTCGCTTGCCCTCGATCAGCGCGTGGCCAACCAGGCGGCTGCCCGTCATGCCGTACGGATGGCCTACGGCGATCGCGCCGCCGTCGACGTTGAGGCGCTCGTTAGGGATGCCGAGCCGGTCGCGGCAGTAGATCACCTGCACGGCGAACGCCTCGTTCAACTCCCACAGGCCGATATCCTCCACCTTTACGCCTGTGCGCTTGAGGAGCTTTGGCACTGCGAACACCGGCCCGATGCCCATCTCGTCAGGCTCGCACCCCGCCACCGCGAAGCCGCGGAATACGCCCAACGGCTTGAGCCCCTTCGCCGCTGCTGCCTTGTCGCTCATCACCACCTGCGCCGCCGCGCCGTCGGAGAACTGGCTGGCGTTGCCGGCTGCAATGACGCCGCCTTCGATCGCGGGCTTGATGTTTGACACGCCCTCGTACGTCGTGTCGGGACGGATGCCTTCGTCGTCGGCGACAGTGGCCTCTTTCAGCGACTCGGCGCCGGTGTTCTTGTCTACTACTTTCATCGTGGTGGAGATCGGCGCGATCTCCGCCTTGAACTTGCCCTCGGCGCGCGAGCGGGCGGCTTTCAGCTGGCTGTCGACGCCGAAACGGTCCTGCGCCTCGCGTGGAATCTTGTACCGCTTCGCGACGTTCTCGGCGGTCTGCAACATGGGCCAGTAGATCTCGGGCTTGTGCGCCTTCAGCCAATCCTCCTGGAACATGTGCTTGTTCATCTCGTTCTGCACACACGAGATGGACTCCACGCCGCCGGCCACGAAGATCCCGCCCTCGCCCGACATGACGCGCTGGGCGGCCAGCGCGACCGTCTGCAGGCCGGAGGAGCAGAAACGGTTCACCGTCATGCCCGACACGGTCACCGGCATACCGGCCCGGATGGCGATCTGACGCGCGATGTTCCAGCCGGTGGCGCCTTCCGGATTGGCGCAGCCCATGATCACGTCCTCGACCTCGGACGGCTCGAGCTTGGCGCGCTCCAGTGCGTGTTTGACCACATGCCCTCCCATGGTGGCGCCATGCGTCAGGTTGAGCGCCCCGCGCCAGGACTTGCAAAGCGGAGTGCGCGCGGTGGATACGATCACGGCGTCGGTCATGGATTTTTCTCCTCGGGCGAGACGAAATGCCGCCCCTGGAAGCTGCACGGGCGGCGTATGCTGCATAGCCTAACACACGAACCCGCCGGCCCCGGCCGCCGGGCAGTCGCATGCGGACAGGATTAGGTGCAAGATAGCCGCCCATGCGGCTCGAGGGGAAAATCGCGGTCATCGTCGGTGCCGGTCAGGGTCCGGGCGAGGGCATAGGCAACGGGCGCGCCACTGCGTTGCGTTTCGCCCAGGAAGGCGCCGCAGTGCTGGCGGTCGACCGAGACTTCACTTCAGCGCAGCAGACTGCCGACATGGTGCGCGCAGAAGGCGGCCAGTGCGTCGCGTTTGAGGCCGATGTCACCCGCGAGAGCACGCTCGCCGCAGCCATCCGTGATGCCCGCAGCCGCTGGGGCCGCGTCGACGTCCTGCACAACAACGTGGGGATCAGCATCGCAGGCGGCGATGCGTCGCCGCTCGAGATCACCGAAGCGGTGTTCGATCACATGAGCGCCGTCAACCTGCGCGGCACGATCATGGCGTGCAAGCACGTGCTGCCGATCATGCGCGAGCAGCGCTCCGGAGCGATCATCAATATCTCGTCGGTCGCTGCCTGGGTAGACTATCCGCTGGTCGCCTACAAAGCCACGAAGGCCGCGATGATTGCATACACCCAGCAGCTCGCGATC
>DASPUW010000463.1:0-13274 GCA_035622675.1 Burkholderiales bacterium
CAGCACACCGTTGCGGCGCTCCGGCATGTCTGGCTTCACCGGACCGTAGTCGTCGAAGACGTGGCTCAGCACACCGCTTCCGCGCGTGAGATTCAGGAACTCGGTCTGGAACCCGATCAGTCCGCGCGCGGGGATGCGGTATTCGAGGCGCACGCGGCCCTTGGCGTCTGGTTGCATATCGGTGAACTCGCCCCGGCGCCGGCCCAGCGCTTCCATGACCGCTCCCTGGTGCTCCGCGTCGACGTCTATCGTGACCAGCTCATAGGGTTCGCGCCGCTCGCCGTTCACTTCGCGCATCAGCACGCGGGGGCGCGACACGGCGAGCTCATAGCCCTCGCGCCGCATGTTTTCGAGCAGGATGGTGAGGTGCAGCTCGCCGCGTCCGGACACCAGGAAAACGTCGGCGTCGGCGGTGTCCTCCACGCGCAGCGCGACGTTGGACAGCAGCTCCCTCTGCAGCCGCTCGCGAAGCTGGCGGCTGGTCACGAACTTGCCCTCACGCCCCGCAAACGGCGAAGTATTCACCTGGAAATTCATGCTCAGCGTGGGCTCGTCCACCGCCAGCATCGGCAGCGGTTCGGGATGCTCGGGATCGGTCAGCGTGCAGCCGATCGTGAGACCCTCGATCCCCTGCAGCAGCACGATATCCCCGGCCACCGCCTCCGGTTGCGGCACCCGGTCGAGACCCTGGAAGCCGTACACCTGAGCGACGCGCGCGGGAGTCGGATCCCCTTGCGCGCCGAATATCAGCACCGCCTGTCCCGGCTTGAGTCGCCCGCGCCGGATGCGGCCGATGCCGATCTGGCCGACGTAGCTCGAATAGTCGAGTGCGCTGATTTGCAGCTGCAACGACCCATCCGGGTTGCCTGCCGGCGGCGGCACATGCTGCAGGATGGTTTCGAACAGCGGGCGCATGTCAGTGCCCGGCGTGCGCAGGTCGAGAGTCGCGTAGCCGAGCAGCGCGGACGCGTAGACCACGGGAAAATCGAGCTGCTGCTCGCTGGCGCCCAGCCGGTCGAACAGGTCGAACGTGTGGCTCACCACCCAGTCGGGGCGCGCATTCGGGCGGTCGATCTTGTTGATCACGACAATCGGCTTCAAGCCCTGCGCCAGCGCCTTGCGTGTGACGAAGCGCGTCTGCGGCATGGGACCCTCGACAGCATCTACAAGGACCAGCACGCCGTCGACCATCGACAGCGCGCGTTCGACCTCACCGCCGAAATCGCGGTGACCCGGGGTATCGACCAGGTTGACGTGCACGCCGGCGTAGTCGAAAGCCGCGTTCTTGGCGAGGATCGTGATGCCGCGCTCGCGCTCGAGATCGTTGCTGTCCATCACCCGCTCCTGCAGGTGCTGATGAGCGGCGAACACGCCGGCCTGGCGCAACAGCTTGTCGACCAGAGTGGTCTTGCCGTGGTCGACGTGGGCGATGATGGCGATGTTGCGTACCGGGCGCATGCGTGTGGACAACGAAAAAAGCTGGGAATTGTAGCACGCGGCGTGCCCGCGACCGAGCTGCGCGACTCGAAGCAACTGCAGTCAGCCGGCCTCGCGGAAGATCTCCATCGGCGGCGTGCGAATAACGCGCCGGGTGCCGAGCAGCCCGGACAGGAGCACTCCCGCCGTGCCCCCGACCAGCCCAACCAGCCAAACCCAGAGACTCAAACTGTAAGGCAGGGACAGCACTTTGGCGGCGAGAACCCAACCGAGCAAGGAAGCCCCGATCGCAGCCAACAAGCCTGCCAGCGCGCCGATGGCGGCGAACTCGGCGGCGTGGGCGGACAACATCTGGCGCCCGGTGGCGCCCACAGTGCGCATGATCGCGGCGTCGAACACGCGTTCGTCGTGGGTTGCGCTGATGGCCGCAAACAGCACCACCAATCCAGCAACCAGACCGAACAGGAACACGAACTCGACGGCCTTCACCACCTGATCCATGATGCGCTGGACCTGACCGAGGATGGCCGCCACGTCGATCACCAGAAAATTGGGGAACTGCCGCACGAGCTGGTCCATCAGCTCTGAGCGATCCGGCGCGAGGTGAAAGCTGGTGACGTAGCTGGCCGGATAGGCGTCCAGGACGCCAGGCGGTGCCACGACGAAGAAGTTGACGCGGAACGAGTCCCACTCCACTTTGCGCAGCGACGCGACCCTTCCTTCGAGCTCGCTGCCCGCGACGTCGTAGGTGAGCTTGTCGCCCATCTTGATGCCCAGCGTGTGAGCGATGCCCTCCTCGACCGAGAACAGCGCCTGCCCACGGTCGGCCTCGCTCCACCAACGTCCGGCCACGAGGACGTTGTCCGGCTGCATGTGCAGCGCCCACGACAGATTGAACTCACGATCGATCAGCCGCTTGGCGCGGTCGTCCGGGTAGTCGGCGGAGGACACCGGCATGCCGTTGCGCGCTACCAGCCTGCCACGCACCATCGGGAACAATTCCGGCGCCTGCAGCCCGTTGTCGCGGAAGAAGGCTTGCAGCGCGGCGAGGTGATCGGGCTGGATGTTCACGAGGAAGCGGTTCGGGGCGTCCGGCGGCAGGCCCTCCTGCCAGGTTGCGAGCAAGTCGCCGCGCACCAGAGTGAGGAGCACGAGCGCCATGATGCCCACGCCCAGCGCGACCACCTGCGTGATGGTCGCGAGCGGCCGGCGCCGTAGATTGGCAAGGCCGAAGCGCCACGCGAATCCGCCACGCGCTCCGGTCCAGGCAAACGCACGCATCAACGCCCAAGTGACAACTGCACTCACTGCCATGGTGCCGACGCCGCCCCCCAGCACATATACGCCGACTTTCGGATCTTGAGCCTCCCACAGGATCAGTGCTGCCAGCGCAGCGACGCCCACGGCGTAACCGGCCAGGCCAGCGGTATCGGGCAGCCCCAGGTCGCGCCGAAACACCCTGAGCGTGGGCACTTTGCGCAGTGCGACCAGCGGCGGAATCGCGAAGCCGAGCAACAGCACGAAGCCGGCGACGAAACCCTGCAGGACAGGCACGAAACCGGGCAGCGGCAGATCCACACCGACGAGCGGCTGAAGCAGCACCGAAAGCACGGTCTGCCCGGCGAAACCCAGCGCGCAGCCAACGGCGCTGGCGGCAAATCCGAGCGCGACGAATTGCTGCACGTACAGGCGCAGGATGAGTCTCTGGCTCGCACCCAGGCAGCGCATGATTGCGCAGCCGTCGAGGTGGCGCCTGAGGTAGCGGCGAGCCGCGAGGGCCACAGCGACGGCAGCGAGCAGCACGGACAGCAATGCGGACAGGCCGAGAAACTTTTCCGCACGCTCGAGCGCGGAGCGTATCTCGGGGCGCGCGTCGCGCACGTCTTCCACCCTCTGCCCAGGCCCACTGCGGAACTGTGCGAAGGCGCGGAATGCTTGAACCGCCGGCGCCGCGCCCGCCACTCCGAGGCGGTACGTCACCCTGCTGCCGACTTGGATCAGCCCGGTCGAAGGCAGATCGGCCAGGTTCATGATGAGCCGTGGTCCGAGGTTCAGGAAGCCAACGGTGGTTTCGGGCTCCTCGGTGAGGCGAGCGGCCACGCGGAACATCCGCGTGCCGAGTGCCAGGCTGTCGCCGACACGCATGTCCAGGCGAGCGAGCAGGCGCTCGTCCACCCAGACGGTGCCAGGCGCGGGAATGGTGCCGGCTGGCCTGTCCATAGCGTTGCGCCCGTCGTCGATCGTAAGCCGTCCCTTCAAGGGATAGCCGGGCCCGACGGCCTTGATCTCGGACAGTTGCGAGCGCCCTTCGCGCAGCGTCATGCTCGGGAAGCGCACCGTCTCGACGCTGCTCAGGCCGCGATGCGCCGCTCCCTGCACCAAGGCTGGGTCGAGCGGATGGTCCGACACGACGACGAGATCGGCGCCGAGGAGCTGGCTGGCTTCGAGGCTCAGCGCCAGGCGTACGCGGTCGGCGAAGAACGCGACCGTGGTCAGGCTGCTCACCGCGATGAGCAAGCCGACGACCAGCACCCGCAGCTCGCCAGCGCGCGCGTCGCGCGCCAACATGCGCAGCGACAGCGCGAGCCCGCCCACCCAGGAGACGTCGCGCGACGTCGAGGCCCCCTCACCCTGGCCCTCACCCGCAAGGGGAGAGGGAACCGAGGGCGGTACACCACTAACCCCCTCTCCCTCGACGGGAGAGGGAATGTTGGTTCGCTTAGGCCGCTTCGCCATCGACCAATCTCCCCGCCGCCAGATGCAGACGACGCCCGCAGCGCGCGGCCAGCCGCTCGTCGTGCGTCACCAGCAACAGCGTGGTGCTCCGTTCGCGGTTCAGATCGAACATGAGGTTGACGATCTCGTCGCCAGTCGCCGAATCGAGGTTCCCCGTGGGCTCGTCCGCGAAAAGGAGTCTCGGCGGCCCGGCGAACGCGCGCGCGATCGCCACGCGCTGCTGTTCGCCGCCCGAGAGCTGACGCGGGTAGTGATCCAACCGCTCGGCAAGCCCCACGCGCTCGAGCAGACGCAGCGACGCCTTGCGGGCGGAGGCCGATCCAGCCAGCTCCATCGGCAACATCACGTTCTCGAGCGCGGTGAGCGCGGGCAGCAGCTGGAACGACTGGAACACGAACCCCACCAAGCGGCGGCGGAGCGCGGCACGGCCGTCCTCGTCGAGCGCAGAGAGGTCTGCACCATCGATGAGCACGCTGCCGGAAGTGGGGACATCCAGCCCGGCGAGCAGACCGAGCAGCGTGGTCTTGCCCGAGCCAGACGCGCCCAGGATCGCCACGGCCTCGCCCGCAGCGATTTCGAAGGTCACGTCCTGCAAGATGGTCAAGCGGTTGCGTCCGGTCTCGACTTGCTTGCCGAGAGCGACGGCCTTCACAATAGGTTGCATGTTTCGTCTGTTCGTACTCTGCGTGGCGGCACTGGCCCTGCTTGCGGCGAGGCCGGGAGCGGCCGCCGAGTCGCCCGCGATCATTGTGTTCGGAGACAGTTTATCGGCCGGCTACGGCCTTCCCCGAGGCAAGGGCTGGGTCGACCTGCTCCAGGAGCGGCTACAGCGCGAGCGCTATCCGTATCGCGTGGTCAACGCCAGCGTGAGCGGCGAGACGACGCTCGGCGGACGTAATCGTCTCGCCGCGGCGCTGACGCAGCACCGTCCGCACATCGTGATCCTGGAGCTCGGCTCCAACGACGCGCTGCGCGGCCAGCCGCTCGACGCCATGCGCGACAATCTCGTCGCGATGGTGCGCGAATGCCGGGCGGCGCGCGCTCAGGTGCTGCTGGTGGGCATGCGCATCCCGCCCAACTATGGCCCAGAGTACACCGACAGCTTCCAGGCCAGCTTCGCTGCGGTCGCGGACAAGACGCGTTCGCCGCTAGTGGATTTCCTGCTCGCGGGCTTCGCGGACCGGCGCGAGCGCTTTCAGGCCGACGGCATACACCCGGATGTCGAGGCGCAGAGCTTCATGCTCGACAACGTCTGGAAAAAGCTCGAGCCGATGCTGAACAAGAGCGGCCAGTAGAAACGCCCCTACCATCGGGACATGGCGACCGTAACACAACTTACCGAGTTTGACGAGGTCGTGGACGTCCGCACGCCGCGCGAATACGCGGAGGATCATGTGCCTGGTGCAGTCAACCGGCCGGTACTCTCCGACGACGAGCGGGCACGAGTCGGAACCCTCTACAAACAGGTGTCCGCCTTCAGCGGCCGCAAGCTCGGCGCCGCGCTCGTGTCGCGCAACATCGGCGATCACGTCGAAACGAGCTTCATGGACAAACCCAGAGCCTGGCGCCCGCTGGTGTACTGCTGGCGTGGCGGGCAGCGCAGCGCGGCCATGGTTCACGTGCTGCGCGAGATCGGCTGGGAAGCGCAGCGCCTCGAAGGCGGCTACAGAGCTTACCGCCGGACGGTGGTGGCGGAACTGCCGCTGCTCGCGCGGCGCTACCGGTTTCGCGTGGTCTGCGGTCTCACGGGCTCGGGCAAGACGCTCCTGCTGCAAGCGCTGCACGACCTTGGCGCTCAAGTTCTCGACCTGGAGCAGCTCGCCGCGCACCGCGGCTCCGTGCTGGGCGATCTTCCGGGCCGGCCGCAGCCCGCTCAGAAGATGTTCGAGAGCGGAATCTGGTGGAGCCTGCGCAGCTTCGATCCACAGCGTCCTGTGTTCCTCGAGTCTGAAAGCAAGCGCATCGGTGGGCTGCAAGTGCCCGAGGATCTCACGCTCGCGATGCGCAGCAGCGAATGTGTCTGGGTCGAGAGCAATATGGCGGCTCGCGTGCAGTACTTGAAGCAAGAGTATGCGCACCTTCTCGCCGACTCTGCAGTGCTCGCCCAGCAGCTCGATCGACTGATCCAGCTGCACGGACGCGTCACGATAGAGCGATGGAATGACCTCGCGCAGCGCCGTGAGTGGGACGAGCTCGTCCGCGAACTACTCGAACGTCACTATGACCCTGCGTACACGCGCTCTATCACAGCCAATTACGCACGTCTTCCAGAAGCGCGCCCGCTTCGGATTGCGAACGTGACCGAGGCCGATCTGCTCGGTGCCGCGCGTGCTCTGCTGGAGAGCGCTTCCCAGCTTCGCCTGGCCTTGCCCTGATCGTTCGTTGCGAATAGCGCTACTGGCGCTGTTCGCAGGTTTCGATCGGTATGCATGCGTGCTATTTCGCCGGATCAGGTGTTCGCCTCACTCCGCGCGATTCTCGACCAACCGCGCGCTTCCTATTAGCGGCGCGAGGCGCTATATCGCCCGACCGAGTATGTCACGACCACCGGGAATGGCACCGGCACTCAAGCTGGACCGCAAGTCTGACTCCAGCGTCTCACAGATTTTTGTAAGTTCAACGTAAGTCCCGGAATTGTCAGCGAATTGAAAGCGCATCGCGTCTAAGATTGCGCGCCGTCGCACTGGGGCAATTTCGTGTTCCTGATCGATAGAAGGAATCCATAAATGAGAGTATTGGTTACCGGAGGCGCTGGGCTCCTGGGATCAGCGCTGCTGCGTGAGCTTCGCGCCACATGGCCCAGCGCGAGCCTGCGCGTGCTGGATCTGACGCCACCGAAGGCGCCGGCGGATGAGTACGTCGCCGGCGACGTACTGCGCGCTGCGGTGGTGCAACGCGCCGCAAAAGGCTGTACGCACGTGGTCCACCTCGCTGCCGCGCTGGGTGTGGGTCAGACCGAGGCAGCCAAAGATGTCTGCATGGAGGTCAATCACCACGGCACGAAAAACGTATTGCAGGCAGCACACCGCGCGGGCATCGAACATCTTGTGCTGGCTTCCTCGTCGGAGATCTACGGCGAGCAGCCGGTCCAGCCGATCTCCGAGTCCGCGACTCCGATGCCAAGATCGATCTACGCGTCATCCAAACTCAAAGCCGAGGAGGCACTCAGAGAATATCGAGCCGCCTTCGGCTATCCGTGGCGCATCGTGCGGTTCTTCAACGTATACGGGCCAGGCCAGCGCCGCGACTTCGTGGTGTCGCGCTTCGCGGCGGCAATCGCGCGGATGGAACCGCCCAAGCTGTATGGCCCGGGTACCCAAGTCCGCTGCTTTTGCTTCGCCGCTGACGCGGCGAGGGGGCTCGGCCAGGTGCTTTTTGCCAGCACCGAGGTCGGAGAGGTATTCAACATCGGCAACGATACCGAGCCCGTGTCGATCGAGGGTCTCGCTCAGCGGATGATCAGCTTGAGCGGGCGGAAACTATCCCCGGTGTATGTGCCCTTCACGCAGAGCGACCGTGCCGAGGTGCGCGAGACGTTTAGCCGCATTCCAGATGTGCGCCGGGCGGAGCAGTTCCTGGGCTTCCGCGCTCAGATCTCGTTGGAGCAGGGTCTGATCGCCGTCCTTGCGCAAGAAGGCCTCGTCGAGCACGACGGACGCCCTCGCTTGCGCGCCGCCAACGCTTGACGACCCCTTCTCTGCCGAATTCCGGGTGGCCGCTTCACATCCCCGGAATCGCGTAGAGTAGGCGCATGCCAAGCTCGAAACGCTTAGGCGTTGAGCGTGCCCTTGTGGTCGGAGCACATCCCGACGACGAGGTGCTCGGTTGCGGTGGGCTGATTGCGCGCTTGGTCGCGGAAGGCGCGCAAGTACGGGTTATTATGCTCTGCGGTGCGACGACGTCGCGATGGGACGTCGAAGCGCCGGGTCGAAGCGAGCGCCTGGCGGAATCGGAACGCGCGCTCGCGCTACTCGGCACCGCCGGTGTCGAGCGTTTGGGTCAGCCGGACAACCGCCTCGACACCATCCCGCTGCTCGATCTCATTCAGTCGATCGAGCGCGCCGGCCTCCCCTGGCAGCCGGATTTGATCCTCACGCACGAGGCGACGGATCTCAACATCGACCATCGCATCGCGCACCAGGCCGCGATTACCGCTTTTAGGCCGTTGCCCGGCCGCAGTCCGATGCGGATCTGGGCTTTCGAGGTACCAGGGTCGAGTGCGTGGCAGGATCCCGCGCTATCCAATTTCCAGCCGTCCGTGTACGTCGACATCGAAGGGCACCTGGAGGTGAAGTTGCGCGCAATGCAATGCTACGTGAGTGAATTGCGGGAGCCCCCGCATCCCCGCTCGCTGGCGGGCATCGAGACGCTGGCGCGCTGGCGCGGGCAACAGATGGGGAGAGCGGCGGCGGAAGCATTTCATCTGGTTCGCGAGACCTGCTGAGCCGTCCCCCCAAAGCACGGCGCGGCAAGCGGACCGCGTGACGCGTGCTGCTATACTGCCGCCCGCCGCCATGACCGCTCTCGCGTAACCCGGTGCCCACTCTCGAAAGCCGAACGCTACTCGTGCTCGCAGTGGCGCTGCTGGTTGTTTGGTTCGGCAACCTCGGCTACCGCAAGCTGATCAAGTCGGACGAAGGCCGTTACGCCGAAATCGCACGCGAGATGGCCGTGAGCGGTGATTGGGTCACGCCGCGATTGAACGGCATCAAGTACTTCGAAAAGCCGCCCCTGCAGTATTGGGCCACCGCGACCGCATTCACCCTGTTCGGTCCGCACGAGTGGACGGCGCGCCTGTGGACTGCGCTCAGTGGACTGCTCGGCATCGTGTTGACCTGGTGGGTGGGTCGGCGGCTGTTCGACCCCACTGCGGGCGCGTACGCGGCGATCGTGCTCGCCAGCAGCCTCATGTACGTGGTGTTGGGGCATCTCAGCACGCTGGACATGGGGCTCAACCTCTTCTTGCTCGCGGCGTTGGCCGCCTTCTTGCTGGCGCAGCGCGACCAGGCCACGCCACGGGAACGCGCGCTGTGGATGTACGCCGCGTGGGCCGCGGCCGCCGGCGCTGTTCTAAGCAAAGGAGTGGTCGGAGCTCTTATCCCGGTCGCCACGCTACTCCTATATTCCCTGATCCAGCGCGACTGGCGACCCTGGGGCCGGCTGCATCCGGTCGCCGGTCTGACGCTGTTTCTCCTGATCGCTGCGCCGTGGTTCCTGCTGGTTTCCGTGCGCAATCCGGAGTTCGCCTGGTTCTTCTTCGTTCACGAGCACTGGATGCGCTACACGACGACGATCCATCACCGCATCGAGCCCTGGTGGTACTTCGTACCCATGCTCGCCGCCGGCGCCCTGCCCTGGACTCTCGTGATGGCGGATGCCTGCTGGCGCGCCTGGAAGCAGGAACCCGGTGTACGGTTTCAAGTGCGGCGCTTCCTTCTGGTCTGGTGCGCGTTCGTGTTCGCGTTCTTCAGCGTCTCCGGATCCAAGATGCCGTCCTATATCCTGCCGCTCTTCCCGGCGGCCGCACTGCTCACGGGATGGCGGCTGACGACGATGCGTGGCACGACGCTGGCATGGCAGATCGCGCCGATGATCCCTCTCGCGGCTGCGGCGCTGGTAGCGCTCCCACTCGTCAAAACCTCCGGCGACACACCGTTGGAGGTGATCGAGGCCTACAAGCGTTGGATCGCTGCCGCTGCCGTGCTGGCGGTGGCCGCTGCCGCTTACGCAGTCTGGATCGCACGGCGGGGGAAACTTCCGCGAGCCATAGTAGTGATCGGGCTCTCCGGTCTGGTGGGCGCGCAGCTGATCGTGAGCGGGCACGAAACGGTATCTGGATCGATGTCGGCCTACCGCACGGCACAAGAGGTGAAGACTTATCTGAAGCCGGGCATCCCGTTCTATAGCGTGAGCACCTATGACCATACCCTGGACTTCTACCTCGGACGCACAGTGACTCTGGTACAGTACCGCGACGAGATGGACTACGGCCTGCAGCAGGAGCCGCAGCTCGCCATCGCGACGATCGACCAATGGAAGCAGATCTGGAAGCAGCAGCCCTACGCCCTCGCACTGGTCGACAAAACAGTCTACAAGCAGCTCGAGAGCGAGGGGTTTCCCATGCGTCTGATCGTTAACGACCACAGCCGCTATTACATCCGCACACCGTGAGCTTCGAATCGCGATGAGCGCATTGAGTCTTGCCCTTGTGCTGACTGGCGTTCTGCTCAACGCCGTAGCGCAGCTGATGCTCAAAGCCGGCACCAACGCGATCGGCGCATTTCAGTTCAGTACCGCCAATCTCGCGCCGATAGGGTGGAAAGTGGCGACGCAGCCTTTCATCCTCGGCGGTCTCGCGTGCTACGTCGTCAGTGTCGTTGTGTGGATCCTGGCCCTCTCGCGCGTCGAAGTGAGCATCGCCTATCCGATGCTGTCCATCGGCTACGTCGTCAACGCTGTCGCCGCTTATTTCCTGTTCGGGGAAGCGGTTGGGGTGCAAAGGCTGGTCGGGATCGGGATCATCATCCTGGGCGTGTACATCGTCGCCAGATCGTGATGGAACTGGCCGCCAAGTCGCCAAGAAGGGCCGGATAATCAGGCGGGCCCATTCCAATGCCTCGCCTTTGTCAGCAGCTCTCGATTCACCGGTGTCGTCGCTCCAGGTTTCCGTGGCGCCTTAGCGTCGTGGCGGCCCATGAGCTGCTTCTCCAGAGGTCTTCACTGTTCGGGTTTAGATGATGGATTACCTCCCTTTTGCCAGGCCAACCATCGACGAGCAGACCATCGCCGCCGTCGCCGACGTCCTGCGCTCCGGCTGGATCACCACCGGCCCGAAGGTGCAGGAGTTCGAGCGCACCTTGTCGCAGTACCTCGGCGGGCGCACGGTGCGCACGTTCACCTCTGCGACCGGTGCGCTGGAAGTGGCGCTGCTTGCGTGCGGGATCGGGCCGGGCGACGAAGTGATCGTTCCGGCGATGAGCTTCGCCGCCACGGCGAACGTGGTGCTCCGCGTGGGCGCTCGCCCGGTATTCGTGGATGTGGAGCTCGCGAGCCGAAATATCGATCCAGCACTGATCGAGGCCGCCATTACGCCGCGCACGCGAGCCATCATGCCGGTCCATTTCGCCGGGCTGGCGGCAGACATGGAGCGCATCCACGCCGTGGCGGCACGACACAAGCTGCGCGTCATCGAGGACGCTGCGCACGCCATCGGGACGCGCCGGAACGGCCGTCTGATCGGGAGCTTCGGCGACATGGTGTGCTTCAGCTTCCATCCCAACAAGAACATGACCACCATCGAGGGCGGCGCCTTGAGCCTCGCCTCGGACGCCGAGCTGAAAACTATCGAGCTGCAGCGCTTCCACGGTCTCACGCGCGATGCAGACGGCAATGCAGACGTACTGTTGCCGGGCGGCAAGTACAACCTGAGCGACGTTTCCGCGTGTATCGGACTTGCCCAGCTCGCGCGTCTGCCAGAGTTCAATGACAAGCGGCGAGCGCTGGTGGCGCGCTATTTCGAGCGTCTGGCGACCGAGCCACAGTGCCTGCTGCCCGCGCGCGGCGACGAGGGCCACAGTTGGCACATCTTCGCTCCCCTGCTGCCGCTGGGCCGCGTTACGCTCGGCCGCGGCGGATTCATCAAAGCCATGCACGAGCGCGGCATCGGGGTCGGGGTCCACTACCCCGCCATGCACCTCTTCAGCGTCTATCGCCAGCAGGGGTACAAAGAGGGGGATTTCCCCAACGCCGAGCGCATCGGGCGCGAGACAGTGACGCTGCCATTGTTTCCCGCGATGAGCCTGTCCGATGTCGACCGCGTGTGCGACGCGGTCGGGGAGGTCCTACGCGGAGCGAAGAAAGCACATCGCTAGAGCCACGTGGACGATGATGAGATAGTTCTAAGGTTACAATAGTCGCATGCAGACGCCGGACCTGTCCGTCATCATTCCGGTCTACAACGAAGAAGAGGGGCTGCCGGCGCTCTTCGCACGGATCTACGCGGCCCTCGACGCGCTGCCGCTCAGCTACGAGCTCGTATTCATCAACGACGGGAGCTCAGACCGCTCCGCGGTGCTGCTGCGCCAACAGTTCCAGAAGCGTCCCGATGTTACCCGCGTCGTCCTGCTCAATGGCAACTTCGGCCAGCACATGGCGATCATGGCGGGGTTCGCGCATGCCCGCGGGCACCGCCTCGTGACACTGGACGCAGACCTCCAGGACCCGCCCGAGGAAATCGGCAATCTGATGGTGGAGATGGACCGCGGACACGACTACGTCGGCACCATCCGCCGCAAGCGGCAGGCGAGCGTGCTGCGGCGTTACGCGTCGCGTGCGATGAACAAGGTCCGGGAGCATATCACCCGGGTCAAGATGACCGACCAGGGCTGCATGCTGCGCGCGTACAGCCGCGATATCGTCGATGCGATGGTCAGCTCTCGCGAGGTCAACACCTACATTCCCGCGCTCGCGTATACCTATGCCGCGAACCCGACCGAGATCGAGGTCACGCATGGCGAGCGCGCGGCGGGAGAATCCAAGTACTCCTGGTACCAGCTGGTGCGGCTGAACTTCGACCTGATCACGGGCTTTTCCGTGGTGCCGCTGCAGCTGTACTCGATTCTGGGCTTTCTGGTGTCGCTCGTATCGGTCGGGTTCTTCGCGGTCATCATCTATCGCCGGTTCGCGTACGGATCCGAGGCGGAGGGTCTGTTCACCTTGTTCGCCATCGCGTTCCTGCTCCTTGGCGTCGCGCTCTTCGGCATCGGACTGCTCGGCGAGTATGTGGGCCGCATCTACCAGCAGGTGCGCGACCGCCCACGCTATCTCATCCAGGCGGTGCTCGAAGCCGAGGATCCGGCGAGCAACGCCCGGCCCGATGAGCCGCAGCTGGCGGAGGTTCGAGTGGCGCCTCGCGCCTGATGGCCAGGGAAGCCAGGGCCAGCGCCGTTGCGTTCGCTTATCACAACGTCGGGGTGCGCTGCCTGTCCGTGCTCTTGGCGCACGGCGTCGACGTGAGGCTCGTCGTCACGCACGACGACGATCCCAAGGAAAATGTCTGGTTCGGCAGCGTCGAGGCGCTGGCCCGGTCGCACGACCTTCCC
>DASPUW010000464.1:0-3376 GCA_035622675.1 Burkholderiales bacterium
GGACATGGGACCCGGGGCGGGGGAGCGCGGCGGTCAGGTGGTCGCGAGCGGTTCGCCGGAGGAAGTGGCGGACAGCGCCGCGTCCCTCACTGGCCAGTACCTATCTTCGAAGCGCAGCATCCCGACACCGACGCTGCGCACGGCTTCGCAGCCCGGTCGCTGGCTGCGCCTCAGAGGTGCACGCGGCAACAACCTCAAGAACGTCGATCTCGAGCTGCCGCTCGGCCTGTTCGTGTGCGTGAGCGGGGTTTCCGGCTCCGGTAAGTCCACGTTGATCAACGACACGCTCTACCGGGCTGCCGCGCGCAGCGTCCACGGCGGTAGCGCCGAACCCGCTGCGCACGGCGAGATCGAGGGCCTGGAGCAGGTCGATCGGGTGGTAGACGTGGATCAGAGCCCAATCGGGCGTACGCCTCGCTCTAATCCGGCTACGTACACTGGGCTGCTCACGCCCATCCGCGAGCTCCTGGCTGGAGTCCCGCTTGCGCGGGAACGCGGCTATGGCCCTGGCCGCTTCTCGTTCAACGTCAAAGGCGGGCGCTGCGAAGCCTGTCAGGGTGACGGCGTGCTCAAAGTCGAGATGCACTTTCTGCCCGACATCTATGTGCAGTGTGATGTATGCCGCGGCCAGCGCTACAACCGCGAGACCCTGGAAGTGCAATACAAAGGCAGGAACATCCACCAGCTGCTCGAGATGACGGTGGAGCAGGCGCACCAGTTCTTCGGCGCCGTACCGAGCATCGAGCGCAGGCTGCGGACTCTGACCGATGTCGGTCTGGGTTATATCAAGCTCGGTCAGTCGGCGACCACGCTCTCGGGCGGAGAGGCACAGCGGGTGAAGCTGTCTCTGGAGCTCTCCAAGCGCGACACCGGGCGGACGCTATACATCCTGGACGAGCCGACGACGGGGCTGCACTTTCATGACGTCGAACTGCTGCTCGCGGTGTTGCATCGGCTGAGGGATCACGGCAACACGGTCGTGGTCATCGAGCACAACCTGGACGTGCTCAAGACCGCTGACTGGATCGTGGACCTCGGTCCCGAGGGAGGAGATGGTGGGGGCCGTATCATAGCCGCCGGCACTCCTGAGCAGCTGGGCGAGCACCCAACGAGCTACACTGGGCGTTATCTTAGGGCTGTCCTGAGTCGCCGGCCGGAGCGGCGTGCAGCGAGCGCTGCAGCCGCCTGAGCAGGGCTACTTGCTGTCTTTGGCGCCGGTGCCTGTCTGCGTGTCGGCGGGCCGATCGAGCAGCTCCACCAACGCCATGGGCGCATTGTCTCCCCGGCGGAAGCCGTGCTTGAGAATCCGCAGATAGCCCCCGTTGCGGCTCGCGAACCGCGGGCCCAGCTCCGCGAACAACTTACTCACCATCTCGCGGTCGCGCAGGCGGTTGAAGGCGAGGCGGCGGTTGGCCAGATTCGGCTTCTTCCCCAGCGTGATGATGGGCTCAGCCACGCGCCGCAGCTCCTTGGCCTTGGGCAGAGTCGTCGTGATCGACTCGTGACGCAGCAGAGAGTTGGTCATGTTGCGCAGCATGGCCAGACGATGGCTGCTGGTGCGGTTGAGCTTCCGGAGTCCCAGGCGATGACGCATCTTGCACCTCAGTTAGCGCGGGCGATTTGAGCTAAACGCGATCTTTCTCGAGCCCGATCGGCGGCCAGTTCTCGAGCTTCATCCCCAGCGTGAGCCCGCGAGAGGCGAGTACTTCCTTGATCTCGTTCAGCGACTTGCGTCCGAGATTGGGAGTCTTTAAAAGCTCGGTCTCGGTGCGCTGGATCAGATCGCCGATGTAGTAGATGTTCTCCGCCTTCAAGCAGTTGGCTGAGCGCACCGTAAGCTCGAGGTCGTCGACTGGGCGCAGCAGAATGGGATCGACCTGGGGCGTCTTCGGCTGCTCGATCGCGGCCGGTGTTTCTTTGATGTCTGCGAAGGTCGTCAGCTGGTCGATCAGCACGCGGGCCGAAGAACGGATTGCTTCCTCCGGCTCGATCACACCGTTGGTTTCCACGTCCATGATCAGCTTGTCGAGATCGGTGCGCTGCTCGACCCGCGCCGACTCGACCGCGTAACTCACCCGCCTCACCGGGCTGAAGGAGGCGTCCAGCAGGATGCTGCCGATGGCACGCGCCTCCTTGGCACCGGCACGCGCGGTCGCCGGGATGTAGCCGCGCCCCTGTTCCACCTTGATCTGCATGTCCAGCTTCCCGCCAACCGCCAGGTGAGCGATCACGTGATTCGGATTGATGATCTCGACGTCGTGTGTCGATTCGATGTCGCTGGCGGTGACGACGGCCTCGCCCTGCTTGCGCAGGTTGAGGACGGCTTCGTCGCGATTGTGCAGCTTGAGCACAATGCCCTTCAGGTTGAGCAGCAGGTCGACCACGTCCTCCTGCACGCCGTCGATGGTGGAATACTCGTGCAGCACCCCCGTGATGTTGACTTCGGTGGGCGCAAAACCAGGCATCGAGGACAACAGGATGCGGCGCAGCGCGTTGCCGAGCGTGTGACCATAGCCCCGCTCGAACGGTTCCATCGTCACCTTGACGTGGAACGGCCCGACGCTTTGTACCTGAGTGATGCGCGGTTTGAGAAGAGTGCTGCTCTGCATAGCGTTGTGCCTCTAAGGTCGAAAACGTTGCCGACTACGGTGTAGGTGCCGCCCAGCCGTGCTACTTCGAATACAGCTCGACCACGAGCGATTCGTTGATCGTGGCCGGCAGTTCGGTGCGCTGGGGCAGCGCCTTGAACACGCCCTTCATGGCCTTGCCGTCCACCTCCAGCCACTCGGGGAACCCGCGCTGCTCGGCGGCCTCGACCGCCCCCTTGATGCGCAGTTGCGCTCTGGCCTTCTCGGCCACCTGGACAACATCGCCTTGGCGCAACTGATACGACGGGATGTTGACGCGCTTGCCGTTCACCAGAATGCCGTTGTGCCGCACGATCTGACGCGCTTCCGTGCGCGAGGCGCCGAAACCCATGCGGTACGCAACCGTGTCGAGCCGGCTCTCCAGGAGCTGCAGTAGATTTTCACCCGTGATGCCTTTGCGCCGGTCAGCCTCGGCGTAAACCTTGCGGAACTGCCGCTCAAGCACGCCGTAGATGCGCCGGACCTTCTGCTTCTCCCTCAACTGTGTGGCATAGCCCGATAGCCGCGACTGCTTCTGCCCGTGCTGGCCGGGCGGGTAGCTCCGCCGCTCGATCGGACACTTGTCCGTAAAGCATTTCTCGCCCTTAAGAAACAGCTTTTCGCCTTCCCGCCGGCACTGGCGGCACTTCGCGTCGAGATTCCTCGCCATGTTCTAGAGCAACCTCCCTAAATCCGGCGCTTCTTGGGCGGCCGGCAGCCGTTGTGCGGCACCGGCGTCACGTCCGAGA
>DASPUW010000465.1:0-10400 GCA_035622675.1 Burkholderiales bacterium
GACCCCAACATTCTCGCCCGGATGGATCCGCGTGCCGCGCTGGCGCACGATGATGCTGCCCGCCGCGACCAGTTGTCCGCCGAAGCGCTTTACGCCGAGCCGCTTGGCATTGGAGTCGCGGCCGTTGCGCGAGCTGCCGCCTGCCTTCTTGTGTGCCACGATCGATCCTCCTAGCCGCTGATCCCGTTGATCTCGATCTCGGTGTAGTTCTGACGGTGACCGAGCGTCTTGCGGTAATGCTTGCGCCGGCGGAGCTTGAAGATCGTGACCTTCTCGCCCCGGCCATGGGCCACGACCGTGGCTTTGACCGTCGCGCCGGACACGAGCGGCGTGCCAGCCGTCACCTTGTCGCCGTCGGCGACCAACAGCACCTGATCGAGCACGATCTGCGCACCGATCTCGGCGCGGATCGATTCCACTTTGAGCTTTTCTCCGGCCGACACCCGATATTGCTTACCACCGGTTTTGATAACAGCGTACATGGCCCGAATCCCTAGTCACCCCCGGCCTCGGGGGCTTTTCGGAAAACTGTGAAGGATACAGGCACTTGCTGCTATGGTCAAACCACATACCGGCAGCGAACAGGGCGGGCCTGAACAGCACGCCGGTGGTATGCTTCCGCAAGTCTCGAGCACGAACCTCATTCTCCGTCCATGTTCGCCGCCACCACACTCGAACCGGTCCAGCGCTTGATCGCTGAGGACATGGCGGCTGTCGACAAGGTCATCCGTCGCCGCCTGCACTCGGACGTCGCACTGATCCGACAGGTGAGCGAGTACATCATCAACGGCGGCGGCAAACGGCTGCGTCCGGCGCTGGTCCTGCTGGCGGCCGGCGCCTGTGGCTACAGCGGCAACGCGCACTACCAGCTCGCCGCCGTCATCGAGTTCATCCATACCGCGACGCTGCTGCACGACGACGTGGTGGACGATTCGGATCTGCGCCGCGGTCAAGCCACCGCCAACACGCTGTTCGGCAATCCGGCCAGCGTGCTCGTCGGGGATTTTCTCTACTCCCGCGCCTTCCAGCTCATGGTCGAGCAAAACAATCTGCGCGTGATGGAAGTCATGGCGGGTGCCACCAACACGATCGCCGAGGGCGAAGTGCTGCAGCTGCTCAACTGCCACAACCCGGGAGTGACGGAAGAGGACTATCTGCACGTCATTCATTTCAAGACCGCCAAGCTGTTCGAGGCCGCCGGCCGGATCGGCGCCATCGTCAGTCAGGCGAGGCCTGAGGTAGAGCTGTGTCTGGCCCGCTACGGCATGCACCTCGGCACTGCGTTTCAGCTCATCGACGACGTGCTGGACTACTCGGGCGATCACGAGCAGACGGGGAAGAACCTGGGCGCGGACCTGGCTGAAGGCAAGCCAACGCTGCCCTTGATCCACGCCATGCGCAGCGGATCCGCCCAGCAGGCCGGACTCATCCGTGGCGCGGTCGAGCACGGCGGTCTGCAGCAGTTCGAGGCCGTCCTCGCCGCGATACACGACACCGGCGCGCTCGATTACACGCGGCGCCAAGCGTCGCTCGAATCCCAGCGGGCGATGGAGGTGGTGGCCAGCTTGCCGCATTCGTCCTTCCGCGACAGTCTGCTACAATTGGCCGCCTTTGCAGTTTCCCGCAGTTCCTGACCGCTCTTCCCCGGCCTGACGCTGCACGGCGGGCGCGTGTCGCCGAGGGGACGCCTCGCTCACGAAGACGGCGGGCGATTCGCTGCATCGGGGTGTAGCTCAGCCTGGTAGAGTACTGCGTTCGGGACGCAGGAGTCGGAGGTTCAAATCCTCTCACCCCGACCACTTCCCTCGGGTCGCGCCGCGACGGGTCGCTCACAGGCGCTCCGTTACACCCAGCTGCTCGCGGGATGACACGGGCGCTCGCCGCCCGAAACTATCTGCCTGCCCCGCCATGGACGCGTTCTGGCTCTGCTTCCTGCCTCTGCTGGTCGCGGTCGACGCCATCGGCATGCTCCCGCTCTTCATATCCTTGACCGAGCGGCTCGACCGCCAGCATCGCCAGCGCATCATCCTGCAGTCGGTGCTGACCGCGACCGCTGTTGCGCTGGTGTTCGTCTTCGGCGGCAATGCCCTCCTGCGCGCGCTGGGGATCACCGTCCCCGATTTCATGGTGGCTGGCGGCGCACTGCTGTTCGTCTTCAGTCTCAGCGACCTCATCGTCCCGCAGCGCGCGTCGGGACTGGAAGCCGATGGGTTGGGCGCCGTGCCGCTGGGCGTGCCGCTGCTGGCCGGACCCGCGGTGCTGACGACCTCGCTCCTGTTGGTGGATCAGTACGGCCGTCTCACCACCACGGTCGCGCTGGTCGCGAACATGGCGCTGGCCGGCATTGTGTTGCGTTTCTCGGATCTCCTGCATCGCCTGCTCGGCGCTACCGGCACTCGCGTGTTTCAGCGCGTGATGCTCCTGCTGCTGGCGGCGATCGCCGTCATGACCGTGCGGAAAGGCGTGGAAAGCTTTCTGCAGATCGCTGCGCGTTGAAACCGCCGCCCTTGCCTCGCCGGGCTTGGGTTATGATGGGCCCCGCCGCAAGTCTGCCTGGGTCCCCTTGGCCAAGTTCCTGCTTCTGATCGCGCTGGCAATCGTCGTCTATCTCTTTTTCAGGGGGTTTCGCCGTGACGCCAGCATTCGGGATTCGGCCCGACCTGCCCAGGCGCGGGATCGATCAACGCCCGAGGACATGGTCCGCTGCGTCGTATGCGGGGTTCACCTGCCTCGCAGCGAGAGTTTTACCTCGAGCGGCAAGTTCTTCTGCAGCGACGAGCACCGCCGCCTGGAGGCCGGGGAAGGCGGCCAGCGCTAGCCGACAGCGGAGCTGATCGCCATGACCGCGCAACAGCTGGTACTGCGCGCACGCAGCGTGATCCCGGACACCGGGTTTCCGGACTCCTACTGGCGCTCGCTGTTCTACTTCAACGTCTACCGGCTGATCGTCGCGACGCTGCTGCTGGTCACCGCGGCGGTGTTCGAGGACCCGGTGTTCGGCGCGCGCAGCCTTTCGACGTTCCTGTACGCCTCCGTCGTCTACATCCTGTTCTCGGTCGCGTGCGTCGCAACCATCAGCTCACATCGCCCCGACTTCAGCCTCCAGCTGTGCGTGCAGGTCGTGGCGGACATCGCATTCGTCACGCTGCTGGTCTATTGCAGCGGCGGGGTGAGCAGCGGGCTCGGGCTGCTGCTTCTCGCTTCGCTCGCCGCTGCCGGTATCATCAGCCGCGGCCGCATGACGCTGTTCTTCGCCGCCCTGGCGAGCGTCGCCATGCTCTCGGAGCAGACCATCGAGGTACTGCTGCACGAGGAACCCTTCAGCCACTATATTCAGGCCGGGCTGTTGAGCGTCGGCTATTTCGCCACCGCGTGGCTGGCCCACACGCTCGCGCGCTACACGCAAGCGAGCGAACAACTGGCGGCGCAGCGCGAGGTGGATCTCGCCAACATGGCCCAGGTCAACCAGCTCGTCATCCAGGACATGAAGGACGGCGTGCTGGTGGTCGACGAGCGCGGCAGCGTCCGGCAAATCAACCGGCGCGCGGTCGAGATTCTCGGCCCCCTGCCCAAAGGCGGCCGGGAGCTGACGCTGCGCGACTACACCCCGGCACTCGCCGAGCGGCTGCAGCGCTGGCGCGAGGATCCTGGTGCCGGTTTCGATCCGATCCGCACCGTGCTCACCCACCGCCTCATGGGCGCGCGCTTCGTGCCCGTGGGGAACAGCCGCAGCGTCGGCGTGGTGGTGTTTCTCGAGGACCTCACGCGCATCCAGGCCGAGGCCCAGCAGATGAAGCTGGCGGCGATGGGCCGCCTGACAGCGAACATCGCGCACGAGATCCGGAACCCACTGTCGGCAATCAACCACGCCGCCGAGCTGCTGCTGGAGGAATCCGACAGCAACGAGACTCAGCGCCGGCTGCTGCAGATCGTCCACGACAACACGCAGCGGCTCGATCGCATGGTGCAGGACGTTCTGAAGCTCAACCGGCGCGATCGGGCACACCGGGAGACCTTCCGTCTCGGCGCTTTCCTGCGCACCTTTGTGGCGCAGTTCGGTCAGATCGAAAAGCTGCAGGACGAGGTGGTTAGCCTCAAGGTCGACCTCGATCCCAGCATCACGTTCGACCGCAGCCACTTGAATCAGGTCATGTGGAACCTGTGCCGCAACGCCCTGCGCTACTGTCAACGCAAGGCCGGCAGCCTGCGCATCTCGGTGCGCGGGGGCGATCCGGCGAATGGGGTAGAATTGGCTGTCGCCGACGACGGCTCGGGCGTGCCGGAGGCGATCCGGCCGCACCTGTTCGAGCCGTTTTTCACCACCGCAGCGAGCGGCACCGGTCTCGGCCTTTACATCGCGCGTGAGATCTGTGACGCCAACAACGCCTCGCTCGAGTACATCGAGCAGCCAACCGGCGCCATGTTCATGATCGTGTTCAGAGGAGTCAAGGGTTGAAGCGAAGCGAGCGCACTGCGGGCGGCCGCGCCTCAGCGCCGCAGCGCTGCGTGCTGGTGGTCGACGACGAGGTCGACATCCTCGAGCTGATCGAGCTGACCCTGCTGCGCATGGGGCTCGATGTGGAGCGGGCGATGAACGTCAAGGAAGCCACGGGCAAGCTCGCCGCGCGCCACTTCGACCTGTGCCTCACCGACATGCGGCTGCCGGACGGCACCGGCATCGAAATCGTCGAGCACATCACCAAGAACAACATGGATCTGCCCGTGGCGGTGATCACCGCCCACGGCAACACCGAGAACGCGGTGGCTGCGCTCAAGGCCGGCGCGTTCGATTACCTCGCCAAGCCAGTCGGACTGGATCAGCTGCGCACGCTGGTCAAGTCCGCGTTGTCTCTGCCCAAAGCGAACGACGCCAAGGTGGTCGAGCAGGCGCAGGGCGAAAGAGGCCTGCTGGGCGAGTCGCAGGCGATTCAGGCCGTGCGAGCGGTGATCGAAAAGCTCGCACGCAGCGAGGCTCCGGTGCACATCACCGGCGAGTCGGGCAGCGGCAAGGAGCTGGCCGCGCGCCTGATTCACCAGAAGAGCGTGCGGCGCGACCGTCCATTCGTCCCGGTGAATTGTGGAGCCATCCCAGAGAATCTGATGGAGAGCGAGTTCTTCGGCTACAAGAAGGGCGCATTCACCGGCGCCGATGCCGACCGCGACGGCTTCTTTCAGGCGGCCAACGGCGGCACGCTGTTCCTGGACGAGGTGGCTGACCTGCCGCTGCCGATGCAGGTGAAGCTGCTGCGGGCCATCCAGGAGAAGAAGGCGCGCAAGGTGGGATCCACCCAGGAGGACGCGGTCGACGTGCGCATCATCAGCGCTACCCACCAGAACCTGGCCGATTGCGTAGAGTCGGGCAAGTTCCGCCATGACCTGTACTATCGACTGAACGTGATCGAGCTTCGCATGCCGGCGCTGCGCGACATGCGCGAAGACATCCCGGATATCGCGAGCGCCATCCTGGACAAGCTGGCGAATCAGAACAAAGTGACGCGCCCCGAGCTGGAGCAGGACGCCATGCAGGCCCTGATGCAGTACGACTTCCCGGGCAACGTCCGTGAGCTCGAGAACATCCTGGAGCGGGCGATGGCGCTGTGCGACGGCCAGCGCATCGCCATGCTGGATCTGCAGCTCACGCCGCCCGAGGCGGTGGACGTAACCCCGGCGGCCGAAGGCGGCAACGGCAAGTGGCCGCTGCAGGAATATCTCGACCGGGTCGAGAAAGAAGCCATCCTGGAGGCCCTGGAGAAGACCCGCTACAACCGCACGGCGGCCGCCAAGCTGCTCGGCATCACCTTTCGTGCGATGCGCTATCGTATGGAACGTCTCGGTATCAACTGACGCCTATCCACGGCGTCCGAAAGATCGCACATGAAGCAACTCATCGGAGCTCTGGTGCTGCTCGGCGCCGTCGCGATGCCGTCCGTCGCCACCGCGGCTCAACCGCCGCTGACCGGGTCCTGGGAGGCGGCGCGCGGCCCTAACAATGAGCGCCTCTACGTCGTCCTGGGCGGGGACGGCAGAGTCGAGATCGTGACCGAATACGAGGTGCAGCTGCCTGGGGCGCCGGACAAGCGCCGCGTACGCACCTCCACCTTCGGCAAGTGGGCGCACAAGGGCGGCGATATCGTCATCAGCTACGCCAACACCAACATCAAGGATCATCTGCGCTACGTCGCGCGAGAGCCGCTGGCCGCGGTGGGGCTGAGTGGCAGTGCGCCCGCACTGAAGCCAGTTGGCGCTGCGAACGAGCGGAGCCAGATCGGATCGGAGGTGCTGTGGAAGGCGCCGCACGAGTACCGCGCCAAGGCGAATCCGGAAGGCGATGCGCAGGGCGAGCCCCAGGCTCCCGCCGCGGCTGGGGCGCAACCGGCCAGATAGAGCCCGGGTGTTGAGCTCGAAGTCCGCCAGGCGCGGCGCCAAACGGCGCGCCCTCGACGCGCAGCTGCAAGGAAGCAAGGACGGGCCGGCGTTCGACGAGCAGGGCCGGCTGCTCCGGGCCTATCAGGTCGCTTCTCCCAATTGCGACGAGCGCCCGGCCGGTATGAAGTGTTCGCTGCTCGTCGTGCACAACATCAGCCTACCGCCCGGGCAGTTCGGTGGACCTGGCGTGGTCGACCTGTTCCTCAACCGCCTGGACCCGAGTCTCCATCCACACTACGAAGGGTTGCGAGGACTCGAAGTGTCCAGCCACTTCTTTGTTCGACGCGATGGCGAGCTCATCCAGTTCGTTCCGTGCGAGCTGCGCGCCTGGCACGCCGGCGAGTCGCGCTGGCGGGGTCGTCAGCGCTGCAATGACTTCTCCATCGGCGTCGAGTTGGAAGGCAGCGATGAGATTGCCTACACCGATGCGCAGTACGCGGAGCTCTCGCGGCTCACGCGCGAGCTGCGCTGCCGCTATCCGATCGAACACGTGGCGGGACACTGCCACATCGCGCCTGGACGCAAGACCGACCCGGGACCCTCGTTCGATTGGGCACGCTATCGGTCGCTGATCGCGACCGAGCCGGAACGCTGACGCTCGCGCGCACGGCGCTTTGAGCGCGCCACCTCTGCGCGCTTCGCTGCAACCCCATCACCTTCTGCACACGGCCGGTGCGCGCTGCGCATGCGCACACGCTTCGGCTCCGGATCTCACGCAACGTGCACGCGAGGCAAGAAAAAATCTTGACACCACCACACCACTAGAATTAGTGTATCGCCACCGTGGGACACACAATATCTAGTGTTGGAATCGATATCGCGTGTTGGCATCCATATCCATAG
Source organism: Burkholderiales bacterium (assembly GCA_035622675.1). Classification (GTDB taxonomy): domain Bacteria; phylum Pseudomonadota; class Gammaproteobacteria; order Burkholderiales; family SHXO01; genus SHXO01. The sequence continues at coordinate 7,270 of DASPUW010000465.1, forward strand.
CGGTCCGAATCTAGCGCTCAACAACGAAGCAGTCGGGACCTCGTGTCGCGCGACAGCGACACGAAAACCCGAACCCGGGGAGATATCAAATGCAGCTTTCCAGCGAGCCCGCGCTCAAACTGCCCGCTGCCGCACTCACCGGCCAAGGCGCGATGGCGCCCGAGCAGCGCGATCAGCGTTACGCAGAGTACAAGGTGATCCGGCGCAATGGCGCGGTGGTTGGCTTCGAGCCGTCCAAGATCTCGGTTGCCGTCACCAAGGCATTCATCGCGGTCAACGGCGGCACGGGCGCGGCTTCGGCCCGCGTGCGCGAGCTCGTCGCCGGACTCACCGCGCAGGTGGTGGGCGCGCTCGTCCGCCGCCAGCCGGCCGGCGGCACCTTGCACATCGAGGACATCCAGGACCAGGTGGAGCTCGCGTTGATGCGTTCGGGCGAGCACGACGTGGCACGCGCGTATGTTCTGTATCGCGAGGAGCGGGCGCAGGCGCGCGCGCGCCAACGGGCGGCAAGCCAGGCCGAGGCCAAGCCCGTCGTTCTCAACGTGGCCGAGAACGGCGAGGTGCGTCCGCTCGACATGGACCGGTTGCGCCGGTTGCTCAAGGAAGCCTGCGACGCGCTGGGCCGATCGGTCGACGCCGAGTTGATCCTGCGCAACGTGGTCAAGGATCTGTACGACGGCGTCCCCATGGACGAGGTGCGCAAGGGCGCGATCTTGTCCGCGCGGGCGCTGATCGAGAAGGATCCGGCTTACAGCTACGTCACCGCCCGCCTGCTCCTGCACAGCATCCGCTACGAGGTGCTGGGCGAAGAGGCCAGTCAGGCGCAAATGCGCACCCGCTACGCCGAGTACTTCCCGGGGTTCATCGAGCGCGGCATCGCGGCGGGGCTGCTCGACCCCAGGCTCAAGCAGTTCGATCTGCGCTCGCTGGGAGCGGCGCTGGATGCCAGTCGGGACTTGAAGTTCGGCTACCTCGGCCTGCAGACCCTGTACGACCGCTATTTCATCCACGTCGAAGGTCGCCGCATCGAGCTGCCGCAGGCCTTCTACATGCGCGTGGCCATGGGTCTGGCTCTCGACGAAGCGGAGCCGGAGGCGCGCGCCATCGAGTTCTACAACGTGCTGTCGAGCTTCGATTTCATGAGCTCGACGCCCACGCTGTTCAACTCGGGCACCCATCGCTCGCAATTGTCCAGCTGCTACTTGACCACGGTTTCGGATGACCTGGAAGGCATCTACGACGCGATCAAGGAGAACGCCCTGCTGTCGAAGTTCGCCGGTGGCCTGGGCAACGACTGGACGCCGGTTCGAGCGCTCGGCTCGTACATCAAGGGCACCAACGGCAAGTCACAGGGCGTCGTCCCGTTCCTGAAAGTCGTGAACGACACGGCGGTCGCGGTTAATCAGGGCGGCAAGCGCAAAGGGGCGGTGTGCTCGTACCTGGAGACCTGGCACCTCGATATCGAAGAGTTCCTCGAGCTGCGCAAGAACACCGGGGACGACCGGCGGCGCACCCACGACATGAACACCGCCAACTGGGTGCCGGATCTGTTCATGAAACGGGTGATGGAAAACGCGGATTGGACCCTGTTTTCGCCCTCCGATGTGCCCGAGCTGCACGACAAGTACGGCAAGGCCTTCGAGACGGTCTATGTCGAATACGAGCGACGCGCTGCCGCAGGGGAGCTGAAGCTGTTCAAGAAGGTGCCGGCGACGCAGCTGTGGCGCAAGATGCTCTCCATGCTGTTCGAGACCGGGCATCCCTGGATCACCTTCAAAGACCCCTGCAACATCCGCTCGCCTCAGCAGCACGTTGGGGTGGTTCACAGCTCCAACCTGTGCACCGAGATCACGCTCAACACCTCGGGGTCCGAGATCGCCGTGTGCAACCTGGGCTCGGTCAACCTGGCGGCTCACGTCAAAGACGGAAAGCTGGACCATGACAAGCTGAAGGCCACGCTGGCCACAGCCATGCGGATGTTGGACAACGTGATCGACGTCAACTACTACGCGGTGGAGAAGGCGCGCAACTCCAACCTGAAGCATCGTCCGGTCGGCCTCGGGATCATGGGCTTCCAGGACTGCCTGCACATGATGCGGCTGCCGTACGCTTCGCAGGAGGCAGTTGAGTTCGCCGATCGCTCCATGGAGGCGGTGGCGTACTACGCCTACTGGGCGTCGACCGAGCTGGCGGCCGAGCGGGGGTCCTACGCGACCTTCGAAGGCTCCCTCTGGCAGCGTGGAATCCTTCCCCAGGACAGCCTGGCCCTCCTGCGCGAAGAGCGCGGCGGCTACGTCGAGATCGACGGCTCGTCGACGCTGGACTGGGCGGCGTTGCGCACGCGCATCGAACAGTTCGGCATGCGTAACTCGAACTGCCTGGCGATCGCACCCACGGCTACCATCGCCAACATCGTAGGGGTGTCGGCTTCGATCGAGCCGACGTTCCAGAACCTGTACGTCAAATCCAACCTGTCGGGCGAGTTCACGGTCGCCAACGAGTACCTGGTTGCGGACCTGAAGGCCCTCAACCTCTGGGACGAGGTCATGGTAGCGGACCTCAAGTACTTCGACGGAAGCCTGGCCAAGATCGATCGTATCCCGGCCGAGCTGCGCAACCTGTATGCGACGGCATTCGAGATCGATCCGGGCTGGCTGGTCGAAGCCGGCGCCCGCCGGCAGAAGTGGATCGATCAGGCGCAGTCGCTGAACATCTACATGGGCGGCGCATCGGGCAAGAAGCTGGACGATACGTACAAGCTCGCCTGGATCCGCGGCCTGAAGACCACCTACTACCTGCGCACGATGGGGGCCACTCACGCAGAGAAGTCGACCGTGAAGGCGGGTGCGCTGAACGCGGTACCTGCCGACGGTGGATTGTCCGGCGTGGCGTCGAGCGCTGCACCAGCGCCGTCGAGCGCTTCCGCACAGAGCGCGGCGCCACAATTTTGCGTGATCGACGATCCGAGCTGCGAGTCTTGTCAGTAGCGACAACTATTTGCGGGGCATAGAGCTTGCTTACAAAACCAAACGCTTAGGAATCACGAATGCTGCAATTCGAAGAGACGAAAAACGCACTTGGTATCGGCATGCAACCCGCCGCGAATGCCGGTTTCGAGTTGCCAGCCAGCT
>DASPUW010000466.1:0-3221 GCA_035622675.1 Burkholderiales bacterium
GCACCCGGCGCTCGCGACCACGGTGCTCCCGCTCTACCGGTCCAGGCAGGCGCTTTTCATTCCATACGCTGGCAGCCAGGACCAGTCCCGCAGCCATTTTCACGCGCAGGACGTGCTCGAGCTGGGCCAGGGATACGGCGCGCGCCTCGACTACGGCAGCGGCTTCCTCAACCGCGCAGTGGAGACGCTCGCTCGCGACGGCCAACCGCTCGGCGTGAGCTTTACCGACCATTTGCCGCTGGTGCTCAAGGGCAAGGTCGCGGTGGCCAATCTCGGCGCCAAGGGCGGCGAGAAGAATCCGTTCAATCCGCGCCAGGCCGCTTTGCTCGAGCAGATGTACCAGGGCACCGACCTCGCGCAGGACGTGCACAAAGGCTTGGAATCGCGCCGGCAGGTGAGCGATGAGCTGCAGCAGGAGATGATCGATTCTGCGCGCGGTGCGATGAACGCCGGGCGCTTTGAGCAGCAGGCGCGGAGAATGGCGCAACTGATGCGCGACAACCCGGCTTACGGGGTCGGCTTCGTCGACGTCGGTGGCTGGGATACGCACGTCCATCAGGGCGCCGCGCGTGGGGCGCTGTCCGAACGGTTGCGCGGCCTGGGCGAGGGCCTAGCAGGCTTCGCCCAGGAGATGGGCCCGGATTGGCGCGACTGCGTGGTGGTCGTGGTGTCGGAGTTCGGACGCACGTTTCGCGAAAACGGCGACAAGGGTACCGACCACGGCCATGGCACCGTCATGTGGGTGCTCGGCGGCCGCATCGCTGGCGGCAGCGTGGCCGGCGAGCAGACCGACGCTTCGCGCTACAGCCTGTTCCAGAACCGCGATTACCCCGTGCTCAACGAATACCGGTCGGTGCTTGGGTTCATCTTCGCCCGCTTGTATGGCCTCGGCACCGACGACCTCGGGTACATCTTCCCCGGCGCGACGACCGGCCGTTATGCGTTCCTGTAGTCAACCTAGGAGAGTCCAGTGAAACGAGTCTTGACTTTATGTTTGGCGATCATTGCGGCAAATGGCTTCGCGCAGACTCCTCCGCCTGAGAAGGAAGGTCCTTGCAAAGAAATCAAGGAAGCCTGCCATAAGGCGGGCTTCGTGTATGGCGAAGCAAAGCAGGGCTATGGTCTATGGGTGGATTGCATCGATCCGATCATGAGAGGCGTCGCCCAGCCCAGCACCGCGAAAAAGCCGCTGCCCGCCGTGAGCGCCGATCTCATCAAGGCGTGCAAAGCCAAGCATCCCGAATTCGGTGAGGGCCACGCCAAGAAGCAACAGTAGGCTGTGAGGTCGAGCGCCAGGCTGAGCCCCGACATGGGACAATGGCGGTGGAGGAAGATCTTGTCCCCCTCCAACCAACTGGCGCAACGAGGAGGCGTATGCACGAGGGGATCGCGTTCGACCACATCCACCTGATCAGCCGCGATCCGAAAGCGGCGGCGGACTGGTACCGGGAAATGTTCGGGGGCGAGGTCGCCACCGTGCAGGAGAACCTGCGCGGCGCGCCGCAGATCGACGTGAGGATCGGAGGCATGACCATCGTCATCCGCGGCCGCCGGCCCGGCGAGCACCCCGCCGCGACCAAACCCATGCAGCACTTCGACGGCTACTCGAGCCACGATGAGTGGGGGACCGACCATTTCGGCTTCACGTTTCGCGGAGATCTGCGCGCGTTCTGCGCGGAACTCAAACGCAAAGGCGTGCGCATGGCGGTTGAGCCATGGGAGTTCAAACCGGGAATGGTGCTGTGCTACGTCGCCGCGCCCGATGGCGTGAGCATCGAGTTGATTCAGACCGGCAGTTGAAGGTCCCCTCTCCCCCAGCTGGAGAGGCAGCAGACATAGAGGTCCCTCTCCCTCGGGGAGAGGGTAGGGTGAGGGCACGGGTGAGGGGCAACCCTCTGCCGTCGAGCGAGAGGGTGCGTCTACCGTTTGTGCATGACAACTTCCAGGTAGTCGGCCGACACCACCAGCGTCTCATCTCCAGACCGGTTGAACCTCTGCAAGGTGGCGTCCAGCTCCTGGAGGAAGGCCGAGCGCGACTGTGCGTCCAGCGCCTCGAGCGCCCGGATGATTGGGCCGAAGTAGGTGCTGAAGACCTCGATCCAGTGCGCGCTGCTGCGATACCGGAACAGAGCGCTGCGCCGGGTGCTGCGCAGCGATGAGATCGCATCTCCGAACAGCTCGCTCAACCGCTTCTCGGTGCCCCACTCCGGCGGCGGCCGCAGGCCAGGCGCAGGAGGACGATAACGGCCGATGAGACCGAATGTCTGCCCCCAGAATCCGTCCGGTGTCCAGTTCGCCATACCGATCCTCCCGCCGGGCCGGCAGACGCGCAGCAGCTCCTGCGCCGCCTTCTCGGGGCGCGGCGCGAACATCGACCCGTAGACCGAAATCACCACATCGAAAGATGCGTCAGGAAACGGGATGTCCTCGCAATCACCCACCTCGAAGTGCGCCGGCAGGCGCTCTGCCGCCGCACGCTCGCGCGCTGTCTCGATGAGCGCCGGGACGTAATCGACGCCGACGGCGTCGCAGTTGCGCCGGGCGGCCGATAGCGCGGCGTTCCCGCTGCCGGTTGCGACGTCCAGCACTCTCTCGCCTGCCCGCAGCTCGACCGCCTCGCACATCAGCTCGCAGGGGAAAACCGTGTTCCACCCGATGATCGCAAAGTCGCCGGTGGCCCAGGCCCGTTGCTGCTGCGCTTTGACTGCTTCGGCATCCATGTCAGTGTCTAGTCCAATGCGAGTGACCGCGAAGACGCGGGGTCCTCGTCGGAAGTGAGATCCACGCCATGCCGTGCGAAGCGCAGAGCGGCGGCAACCGCGCGCTCGTCGTGCTCGGTGCCGATTGCCCACTGCGCGTGGCGCGCCAACAGCGCGAGTGAAAGGCAGCGGCCCAGCGTCAGCGCGAGACGCCGCGCTCCGCCTTCCACGGCGTCGTTGCCCTTCGCGGCGGCCGCATCCAGCGTCCGAATGGCATTCGCGAACGCATCCTGCGCCTGCCGCGCGGGAATTCGCAAACGGGCATCCGTTGCGCTGCGCGCGAGCTCGCGCAGCTGCTCGCCCAGCGTAGCCAACGCCATGCCGCTGCCAAGCGCGCGCAGCGCGTCGAGCGCGAGCACGTTGGTCGTGCCTTCCCAGATCGGGAAGACCTGGCTGTCCCGGAGCAACGCCGGCAACCCGGTGTCTTCCACGTAGCCGGCCCCGCCGAAGCATTCCAGCGCC
>DASPUW010000467.1:0-22079 GCA_035622675.1 Burkholderiales bacterium
CCAGCGGCGCTCATGGAAGCCCGCGCCGCGCGACTGCTGCCCGGCCTGCTGCTGGCGCGCGTCGACGGCAAGTCGCCCGTCGAATACATCGACGCCGAATGGCAGCGTGCTGCGGTTCGCAGCGTCGCAAGACACCACCTCCTTGCCCCGGTCGAGCGGCTGCAGGATATTCGCCGCGCATGGCACGACGAAGTGACGGCCCGCAGCATTGCCGGGGTCAATGCCTGATCCCTCGATCGCGGCCGTCAAGGGCCGGCGCGTGTGGGACTCGCGCGGCCGCCCCACGGTCGAAGCCGAAGTACACCTGGTGTGCGGTGCTGTTGGCCGCGCCATCGCTCCGGCTGGCGCCTCGCGCGGCTCGCGCGAGGCGGTCGACCTGCGCGACGGTGGCGGTGCCTTGGGTGGGATGGATGTAAGGCGTGCGGTCGCTCACGTGAACGGTGAGATCGCCGAAGCACTGAGGGGCCTCGACGCAACCCGTCAGGCGGACGTCGACCAAGCGCTGATCGCGCTGGACGGAACGCCCCACAAAGCGCGCCTGGGTGGCAACGCAACCATCGCCGTCTCGCTCGCTGTGCTGCACGCCGCCGCCGCAGCTGCCGGAGAATCGCTGTATCGCTTCCTGTCCAACGGACGCGCCGTGCGTCTGCCGCTGCCCCAGATCCAGATCTTCGGCGGCGGCGCGCACGCTGGCCGCCGCGTGGACCTTCAAGATTTCATGGTGATGGCGCTCGGCGCGCGCAGCTTCGACGAAGCGCTGATCATGACCGCGGAGGTGTACCGCGCCGCAGGTGCGCTGATGCAGGCGCGCGGCCTCACGTTCGGCGTAGCGGACGAGGGCGGATGGTGGCCGGCTTTCTCCAGCAATGAAGAGGCCATCGAGACGCTGGTGCGAGCGATCGAAAAAGCCGGCTACACGCCTGGAGACGATGTTGCTATCGCGTTGGACATCGCGGCCTCGGAGTTTGGCCGACGCGGTCGCTACCGTTTCACGCTGGAGGAGCGCGAGTTCGACAGCGACGGCCTGAGCGAGGTTGTGCTGGACTGGATCCGGCGTTTCCCCATTGTTTCCGTGGAAGACCCGATGGCGGAGGACGATCCGGAGGGGATGGCTCGATTCACCGCAGCGGTCGGGGCGCGCGTTCAGGTGGTAGGCGACGACTTCCTCGTCACTAACGCCGAGCTGGTCGAACAGGCCGCACGGGGACACGCGTGCAACGCTGTGCTGATCAAGCCCAATCAGGCCGGAACGGTCACTGAGACGAGAGCGGCGTTCGAGGCCGGCCACCGGGCGGGCTTCGGCACCGTCATCTCGGCGCGCTCCGGAGAGAGCGAAGATGTGAGCATCGTGCACCTGTGCGTGGGGTGGGACGCAGGCCAGCTCAAAGTTGGGTCCTTCGCCCGCTCGGAGCGCATGGCTAAGTGGAACGAAGGCCTGCGCATCGAGCAGGCGCTCGGCGGCGCTGCGCGTTTCGCGGGCCGCGAGGTATTGCCTGGGCCGTCGCTGCCTCGGCCCAGGGCATGACGTCGGAGCGCTCGCATCAGCCGCACCTGTTGCGCGGGATCCTGCTCATCATGCTGGCGGTATTCCTGTTCTCTGCCATGGACACGCTGGCCAAGTTCACGCTGCGGTCCTACCCGATGGGGCCATTGATCTGGGCGCGCTATTCGGTACACACGGCGTTCATGCTGACACTGCTGGCGCCGCGCATGGGCCTCAGCCTGGTGCGCACATCGAGGCCCGGGCTCCAGGTGATGCGCGGCCTGCTGCTGGTGGCGAGCACCGGGTTCTTCTATTTGTCCCTGCGCCATCTCCCGCTGGCTGAGGCGGCAGCCATCTCGTTTGTGGCGCCGGTGCTGGTGACCGCCCTGTCGGGCCCTATGCTGAATGAGCGCATCACGCGGCGGCAATGGGGTGCCGTCACGCTTGGATTCCTCGGGGTCCTGGTGATCATCCGACCCGGCGGTGGACTGCTCAAGCCCGCGGCCGTGTTCCCGCTCTTGAGCGCGTTCGTTTTCGCCCTCTATCAGATCATGACGCGCAAGCTCGCCGGCCGCGAAAATCCGCTGACGACGCTGTTCTTCACTGCGCTCGTGGGAACGGCGGCCACCAGTCTGCTCCTGCCGTTCACGTGGCAAACGCCGACGCTGCTGCAGGTGGCGCTGATGCTGGCTATCGGATGCCTGGGCGGCCTCGGACATTTCCTGCTGATCCGCGCGGTTGAGATCGCTTCCCCGACCACGCTCGCGCCGTTCGTTTACACACAGCTCGTGTGGTCTACGCTGCTCGCCTTGATCGCGTTCGGGGAGTTTCCGGATTTCATCTCCCTGCTCGGGATGCTCATCATCATCGCCGCCGGCTTGCTGGCGGTAAACTGGCGGCGCGTGGGCCTCGGCGTCCGCGCCGCCCAACAGGCAAGGATGCAGCGATTGCGGCAGGAGACACCGTGAGCAAGCCCGCGCCCGATGTCCGCGACGCCTACCTTCACTTCCAGATCATCCCGACGCGATGGATGGACAACGACGTTTATGGGCACGTCAACAACGTCGTGTACTACTCCTACTTCGACACGGTGGTAAATCAGTACCTGGTCGAACAGGGCGCACTGGACATCCAGGCCAGCGAAGTGGTGGGACTGGTGGTCGAGACCGGCTGCCAGTACTTCGCGCCGATCACTTTTCCCGACGTCGTCACCGCCGGATTACGAGTGGCGAAGCTGGGCAACAGCAGCGTGCGCTACGAGATCGGCATCTTCCGCAACGAGGAGCGCACTGCGTCGGCACAAGGCCACTTCATCCACGTGTACGTGGACCGCGCAACACGGCGCCCATGCCCACTGCCCGCGCACTTACGTAGCGCTTTACAGCGCGTCTGCTGCTAGGAACGGACGCCGCTGTTCGGGACGCGCCCAGAGATGGGATAGCGCGGGTCGTTGTAGCCGGGCGAAGATGGATGGCCCGGCGCCACCAGGCGGTCGATCAAAGCCTCGTCGGCCGCATCCAGCTTGAACTTGAGGCACGCCTCATATTCCTGCCATTGATCGAGCGTGCGCGGGCCCGTGATGGCACACGACACCAAGGGGTTCGCGAGCACCCAGTTGATGGCGAACTGGACCGCGCTCATGCCCTTGCTCCTCGCTCGGGCCGCGATTTCCTCCGCAGCCAGCAGCGACTCGCGACGGAACTCCGTTTCCAGCATGCGCTGATCCCGGTGCCCGGCCCGGCTATCTGCGGGAGGCTCTTCCCCGACCTTGTACTTGCCAGTGAGCACGCCGCGCGCGAGCGGGCTGTAGGCAGCTACGCCGAGACCGTAGTAACGGCAGGCGGGTAGAACTTCGACTTCGGGTTGTCGGTTCATGGCGTTGTAGTAGGGCTGGCAGACCACAGGTCTCGGCACGCCCATGCGCTCGCACAGCTGCACGAGCAGGCTCAGGCGCCACCCCCGGTAGTTGCTGACGCCGAAGTAACGCGCCTTGCCGGACCGGATGATGTCGGCGACGGCACCGAGCGTTTCTTCCAACGGCGTGACAGGGTCGTCGAAGTGCAGGTAGTAGATGTCGACGTGATCGGTGCGCAACCGCCGCAGGCTGTCGTCGATCGCTCTCATCATCCACAGCCGGCTGAGCCCGGTTTCGTTCACGATCGGGCTCATGCGGTTGGCGACCTTGGTGGCCAGGATCCAGTGCCGGCGATTCGCGGCGATCGCCGCACCCGTGATGCGTTCCGACTCTCCCTTCGCGTACTGGTCGGCGGTGTCGATGAAGTTCACGCCCGCTTCGCCGGCGGCCGCGACGATGCGCTTGGCTTCTGACTCGTCGGTGCGAGCGCCGAACATCATCGTGCCCAAGCACAGCGCCGACACGCTCAAACCGCTGTCACCCAGCCTCCGATATTCCATGGAACGTTCCTCTGCTCTGCGGGACAGCGGGCCATGATGCCGCATCGGACGAACCGGTGCACAGCGCTGGCAGGGTTGTGGGCGGCGCGTCGAGCGTGCTGTAAGCTGTAGAGAATCGATGCACGCCTGCGAGGAATCTGACATGCCGAACACCCTTCCCGACCACATGCAAGCGGTTGAGATTTCACGGCCGGGCGGCCCCGAGGTGCTCAAGCTTGTCAGCCGAGCGGTGCCGCAACCAAAAGCGGGTGAAGTGCTGATCCGCGTCGCTGCCGCCGGGGTCAATCGGCCCGACTGCATGCAGCGCGCGGGCACGTACGCGCCACCGCCCGGTGCTTCCGACTTGCCCGGTCTCGAGGTCAGCGGGACCGTGGTGGCGCTAGGAGCAGGCGTCACACAGTGGAAGATAGGAGACGAGGTGTGCGCGCTGACCCCAGGCGGTGGATATGCGCAGTTCTGTGTTACGCCCGCCGGCCACTGCCTGCCGCCGCCGAAAGGCTGGAGCTTGACTCAGGCGGCGTCCCTGCCCGAAACGTTCTTCACCGTCTGGATCAACGTGTTCGAGCGCGCCAGGCTCGCTCCGGGCGAAACGCTCCTCGTCCACGGCGGCAGCAGCGGTATAGGCGTGAGCGCGATCCAGATGGGTCGCGCTTTGGGCCACCGCGTGTTCGTCACAGCCGGCAGCGCAGAAAAGTGCGCCGCCTGCGAGAAGCTCGGCGCGGAGCGCGCCATCAACTATCGCACGCAGGATTTCGTCGAAGAGGTGAAGCGGCTCACCGACGGCAAGGGCGCCGAAGTGATCCTGGATATGGTGGGCGGCGACTACGTGCCGCGCGACCTGAAGTGTCTGGCCACGGACGGGCGCCTGTCTCTCATCGCGTTTCTGGGCGGCACCCGGGCCACGCTCGATCTGATGGATGTACTGGTGCGCCGTCTGAGCATTACCGGCTCGACCCTGCGGCCGCGCACGGTGGAATTCAAGACGGGGGTGGCGAACGCTCTGCGGGAGAAGATCTGGCCCCTGATCGATGCGGGCCGGATCCAGCCCGTCATTTTCAAAACCTTCGCGCTGGCGCAGGCGTCAGCTGCTCACGAATTGATCGAATCCGGTCAGCACATCGGGAAGATCGTGCTCGAGGTGGGCGGCTAGATCGTCCCGTTGGGACGCAGCCGGTTGCCCGGCTCACACCACGCTGTTCAGTGCGCGGCCCTGCTCAATCCCATGCGCAGCGATCCGAGGCAGGGGCTCGGCGAGCGCGCCGCCTACTCCCGAAGGAGGTGGAACGCGGCGCAGCAAGGCGAGATCGCCCTTCATGGCCACCTTCTCCGCGTAGCGGATGTTCCTTCCCGCCACATCCAGGTAGGGATTCTGACCGGCGAATCCGGTCTCGAAATAGCGGCACGCAGCGCCGAGCTGTGCGTTCAGGCGATCAAGAGCCGTGCCGTAGAACGCGGGGGTCTTGCGCAGCAGGTCTTCCGCCGAGATGAACAGCACCCCCGGTGCTGGAGTTGCGCCGGAGCCTGAGCAGGCGAGGCCGCCTGCCACGAACTCAGGGAACAGACGATCGCGGCACTTCTCCAGGTAACAGCGGTCCGCCATCTGCGCCAGGATGTCGGCTGTGCCGAGCATATTGCCGATCAAACGGAAGACAGGACTCGGGACTTCGATGTCCGCCACCGGAATTTCGTAGCCGGTGAAATGGATGATGCGCCCCGCGGCATGCGCCAGGTCCGGCAGGCCGATGTCGCGCATATACCGCTCGAGGAAGCGCGCGCCACGGCTCACGTGGCGCAGCGTGTATTCGGCGCCGTTGCTGTGGCGCACATCGTTACGGTGGCGCAGGTAACCGACATCGTGAAACAACGCGACGACTATACCGAACGTGAACAGACGCGCGCCAAGCGGCTGCCAACGCCCCGCGGCGCGCTCGTAGCCGTCCATCAGACGCGCGGTCGCCAGCGCGACATCGAGCACGTGCTGCAGGTTGTGATAAGCCGTATCGCACGCCCGATAACCGGGACCCTCTCCTCGATACAGCAGCACGCAGTCCGAGAACGCACGCGACACCGGTGCCGATGACGCGTCCGGATAGAGGTTCAGAAGTAGGCGGCAGATCTCCTGACGGACCGCGTAGGAATCGGTCGTCCGCACCCGGTTTGTGACGTCGTACTCGCTGCGACGTGCCGCGGTATCCCAGCCTTCGGGGGCGGCCATCGGTGCCTGTTGGGTCTGCATCATCTTAACAACGAGTAGCGGTGGGCCAGACCAAACGTCCGGCGCCCGACCTCAGCTTCCGCCGCTGCGCCCGCCCGCTGGCTTTGCATTGGAGTCTAAGCAGCGCGGTGGCACGCGACAAACATCGTCAAATATTTCGTGACGCTCGAGAGGGCCGTAGCAACGCGGTACGTCGCGATGCAGGCGAAGGAAAGCTTGCGGGAAAATGGGACGCGATGCTCACCAGGCCGGGTGACAATTACAGACCGCCCGTCCTCACGTCATGCGGTCTTTACTTCGGGATCGGCAGGATCACCCGCCGAGGTCGGGCGGCGGGCCGCCAGTGCGGGGACGAAGCGCGACAGCTCCAGCAGAGCCTGCTGGTACACCTCGCGTTTGAACTCCACGACGTCTTCGAGCGCCAGCCAGTACTCGCTCCAACGCCAGGCGTCGAATTCCGGCTTCTGGGAGCGGCGCAGACACACGTCGCAGTCTCGCCCGAGCAGGCGCAGCAGATACCAGATCTGCTTCTGCCCGCGGTAACCGGCCCGCCAGTCGCGGCGCACCCAGTTGGCCGGCACGTTGTATCGTAACCAGTGCCGGGTCCTGCCAAGAACCTTGACGTGTTCGGGCCTGAGGCCGATCTCCTCCATCAGCTCCCGGTACATAGCCTGCTCCGGCGACTCTCCCGCCTTGATCCCCCCCTGCGGGAACTGCCAGGCGTGCTCTTTGACACGCTTGCCCCAAAACACATCGTTGCGGGGGTTGACGAGCACGATCCCGACGTTTGGGCGATATCCATCCCGATCGATCATGACCGTCACCAACGAAGAGTTGGACCCAACCGGATTTTTTCATAAAGCTGACACGAAAAGCAATTCGGACCGGAACCACCCGTGTTTATATCAGCAGGCGCTGGTCGGTGTGCGGATTGAGCCGCTTCATGCCCTCTACGAAGCGCAGGAATTCCAGGCCATAGCGCGCCTGAAGCGCCTTGGCGCGCTCGTTCAACTCGTCCCAGCTCAGGCGACTCGGCAGGGACTTGAACGCGAGCGCGATGATGTTTCCCTTCTGCAGTGCGGGAACGCAGGCGACCTGGCCGCTGAAGGCGGTTTCGATGCGCCGCAGATACTCGTCGAAATAGCGGTCGCTGCCCCACAGGTTCACGACCAGCATGCCGGCGTCGCGCAGCGACGCGGCTGCAGCGCTGTAGAAATCAGGGCTCGCCAGCGCTTTCGCGTGAGCTTCTCCGTCGTAGCCGTCGACGAGGATCACATCTGCGCTGTCCGGATGCTCCGCGATCCAGCGCGCGCCGTCGCCCTGCTCGACGTGCAGGCGAGCGTCGTCGGGCGGTACGTGAAAATACTGGCGGGCCACAGCAATCACGTCTGGATTCACCTCTACCACCACCTGCTCGGCCTGGGGGAAGCGGCGATAGAGCCATTTGTTCACCGAGCCGCCCCCTAACCCGATGCTGACCACGCGCCGCGGCTCGGGCAGGAACAGCAGAAATGCCATCATGCTGCGCGTATACGCCAGCTCGAGCTCGTCCGGCTGACTCATGCGCATCCCGCTTTGGATCGTCGAGCTGCCCAGGTGCAGATAGCGGATGCCATCCTCCTCGCTGATCTGTACGCTTCCATCCGTGCCCACGCCACGGCGCCCGCGCCAGCCCTTGAACAGTCTCAACTCGCTCCTCGCTATCGGGTGAGTGCCGATTGTAAGATAACAACTTTTCCACGGACACTTCGCGATGCGCGTCTCCGCTTTTTTTCTGTCCACGCTGAAGGAGGCTCCGGCCGAGGCCGAGCTGGTGAGTCACAAGCTGATGCTGCGTGCCGGTCTCATCAAGAAGCTCGGCAGCGGCCTGTACACCTGGATGCCGCTCGGCCTGAGGATCCTCAAGAAGGTCGAGGCCATCGTGCGCGAGGAGATGAATCGCTCTGGAGCGATCGAGCTGCTCATGCCGGCGGTGCAGCCGGCGGAGCTATGGCAGGAGAGCGGGCGCTGGGAGCGGTTCGGCAAAGAAATGCTGAAGATCAAGGACCGGCACGAGCGCGACTACTGCTTCGGGCCGACCCACGAAGAGGTGATCACCGACATCGCGCGCAAAGAGGTCCGCAGCTATCGGCAGCTGCCGCTCAACCTGTACCAGATCCAGACCAAGTTCCGCGACGAGATTCGACCGCGTTTCGGCGTCATGCGCGCGCGCGAGTTCCTGATGAAGGATGCCTACTCCTTTCACCTGGACCGTCAGGATCTGCAGCGCGAGTACCGCAACATGCACGATACCTACATGCGGATATTCGAGCGGCTCGGACTGCGCTTCCGGGCCGTGGCGGCAGACACCGGAGCCATCGGAGGGACCGGCTCACACGAGTTCCACGTGCTAGCCGACTCGGGCGAAGATGCCATCGCGTTCTGCCCGGACTCCGACTACGCCGCCAACGTCGAGTTGGCCGAGGCCATGCCTCCTTCAACCCCGCGCGCAGCTCCCGCGCAAGAGTTGCGCAAGGTCGCCACTCCGGGCGCGCACACCATCGACGAGGTGAGCGCCTTGCTGAAAGTGGCGCCGCAGAAGATCGTCAAGACGCTGATGGTCGTGACCGGCGATCAGCGTGAATGCCTGCTGCTCCTGCGTGGCGATCACATGCTGAACGAAACAAAAGCGGGCAAGAAGTTCGCGTCGAACGGAGGATTCCGTTTCGCCTCCGAGAGCGAGATCCGAGCACGGCTTGGTGTCGGCCCGGGATCGATCGGGCCCCTCGGCGCGGACCTTCCGGTCATTGCCGACCGCGCGTTGCTTGCGGTTAGCGACTTCGTATGCGGCGCCAACGAGGACGGCTACCACTACACGGGTGTCAACTTCGGGCGCGATCTCACCGAACCCGCCGAATATGTGGACATCCGCAACGTGGTTGAGGGTGACCCCAGCCCGGACGGCAAAGGTGCGTTGGCCATCCGACGCGGCATCGAGGTCGGACACATCTTCCAGCTTGGGGCCAAGTATTCCGAAGCGATGAGCGCGACGGTGCTGGATGAGAACGGCCAGGCCAGACCGATGGAAATGGGCTGCTACGGCATCGGCGTATCGCGCATCGTGGCCGCGGCCATCGAACAGAACAACGATGCGCGCGGCATCCTCTGGCCCATGGCGCTCGCCCCGTTTCAAGTCGCCATTGCGCCCATTGGGTGGGGAAAGAACGCCGAGGTGCGCGCGCAGGCGCAGCGCCTGCACGATGAGTTGAGCGCCGCCGGCATCGAGGTGTTGCTGGACGATCGCGATGAGCGCCCGGGCGTCATGTTTGCGGACCTCGAGCTGATCGGCATTCCGCATCGCCTGAACGTGGGTGAACGCAGCCTCAAGCAAGGTCAGGTGGAGTATCAGGCGCGCGCGGAGGACAAGCCGCGACCGATCGAATTGGCGGCGGCGGTCGAGCAGATCAGGTCGCTGTGCGCTGGATGAACGCGCGCTGCGGCCTGGGGTGTCTGGTGCTCGCCGGCGCGATGAGCGCAGCGCACGGCGCAATCGCCGGAGAACAGGTCTACGAGCCCCTAAGTGCCGCTGTGCGCTCGTCCCTGCACGGCTCGGTCGCCGATCGCGCCAGCCCGAAGCTGGTGTTCACGACCCAGCGTGAAGCGCAGTCCTGGCTCTCGGCCATGTCGGCTCGGCTGGCAAAACGCATCCCCGACGCGCAGACGCGCGTCGAGTTTCTCACCACGGTGCAGTACGAGGCGAAGCGCGCAGGACTGGACCCGCAGATGGTGCTGGGCCTGATCGAGGTCGAGAGCCGGTTTCGAAAATACGCGGTGTCCCGGGCTGGCGCGCGCGGCTACATGCAGGTGATGCCGTTCTGGATCGACCTGATTGGGGACGCCGATCACGACTTGTTCAAGTTGCGCACCAACCTGCGTTACGGCTGCGTCATCCTGCGCCACTATCTCGACACCGAGAGAGGCGACATCTACCGCGCGCTGTCGCGGTACAACGGCAGCCTGGGCAGCGGCAACGCGTACGCGGTAAAGGTGGTGCGAAGCTGGCAGACCCGCTGGCTATTCCAGGCTGAGCGTCGCGTCCCAGCAAGCCAGAGTCGAACCTCGGGCGTCATTGACGGGGAGCGTGTCCAGCGAAAGTCGTGAGACGAATCGCAGGGGCGCTAGGCCGCCTGCCTGCGGCGCTCGTTCGACTTGAGGGTAAAGACGGTCTCCAGACTCATCGACAGCGCCTCATGCGCGCTGCGCGTGAGCTGTGCTACCAGCGACTCGAAGCTCGGCTCCGCTCCATCCGCGAGGTCGGAGCGGAATACCAGCTCACGGTAAACGTCGGCCAAACGTATCTCTGCGGCGTCGCGGGCCAGCACCCAGCCGTCGGCGCTGGTCGGGGCGACCCAACCGGCCGCGACCAGCCGGTCGAGGAGCTGCTCGCACTCTTCGAACGGCAGTCGGAGGCTGACGCGCAATTCCTCAGTGCGAGTTACCCGGCCAGCGCGGTGCGCCTGGTAGAGGTGGCGCAGCATGCGGGCGGCTTCGAGGAACTGCTCCCCGGGACGGCGACTCAGGCGCACGCCTCCGGTGCGCAGATAGGGCAGCGCCGCGGTGAACTCGGCACCGAGGACCAGCACCAGCCAGGAAAGATAAATCCAGATCAGAAAGATGGGGAAACTGGCGAACGCGCCGTACACCAGTTTGTACGTCGGGATGCTCGTGATATACGCGCCGAATGCCGCCTTCATGCCCTCGAGCGCCAGGCCCGCCACGGCCCCACCCGCGATCGCGTCGCGTGTCTGCACGCGGCGGCTCGGCACCATGCGGTAGAGGAACGCCATCGCCGACGAAGTGAGGACCAGAGGCACGACCCGCAGCAGGATCAGCTCAGCTTCTTCGGCGCCGTGCACGATGCCCATGGACAGCGTCAGCAGCCACGAAGTGACCGACAAGCTGGCTCCGATCAGCAGCGGGCCGACTGTGAGCACAGCCCAGTAGATGAGGAGGCGGTTGATCAAGGTGCGCGGCCGGTGCACGCGCCAGATCGTGTTGAACGCGCGGTCGATGGTCAGCATGGTCACCAGCGCGGACACTGCGAGGATCGCTATCCCCCAGGTGGTCAGCCGACCCGCGTTGTCCGCGAACTGCTGCATGTACACGCCGATGATGCGGCCAGCGGGCGCCGGCATGAGATTGGTTTCCACAAACTGTCGGATTGCTTTCGAGAAGCCCGCAAACAAGGGGAACGTGGAGAACACGGTCACCGCGACTGTGATAAGCGGCACCAAGGCGATCAGCGTAGTGAAGGTAAGGCTGCCGGCCACCTGCAGGCAACGATCTTCCCGGATACGGTGGATCAACAGCAGCAGATACTCCCAGGTCCCGTGAATATGGCCTCGGAGCACCGCCACGCGCCGCCTCGTCGCCGCGAAGCGTCGGGAAAGTGCGGAGGCGCTCATCGCGGTGTCTCTATAATGACCACAGGCTGCTCAGCCAAGGGGAGCCTTGCGTTCCGATGCACGACATCCTGGTCCTTTATTACAGTCACACGGGGGCGGTGAAGGAGATGGCACACGCTGTGGCGCGCGGCGTCGACAGCGTCCCGGGTGCCCGGGCGCAGCTTCGCACCGTGCCCAAGGTTTCCACGGTCTGCGAGGCGGTCGAACCCGACATCCCGGATAGCGGCTCGCCGTACGTGGAACTGAAGGACCTCGAGGCGTGCGCCGGCCTGGCGTTGGGCAGTCCGACACGGTTCGGTAACATGGCGGCGCCGCTCAAGTATTTTCTGGACGGCACCGGCGGGTTATGGCTCAAGGGAACGCTCGCTGGGAAGCCGGCTGCGGTCTTCACATCTACCGCGACCCAGCACGGTGGGCAGGAAACCACGTTGCTCTCCATGCTCCTTCCCCTTCTCCACCACGGCATGGTCATCGTGGGTGTGCCGTATACCGCGCCTGAGCTCGTCAGCACACGCGGCGGCGGTACGCCGTACGGCGCCAGCCATGTCTCGGGCATGGAAGGCGAGCGGCCGATGGCGGAAGACGAGCGGCGCTTATGCTTCGCTCTCGGTAAACGTCTTGCCGAGGTGGCGCTGAGGCTCGCGCGATGAGTGCGGCCGCCGGCATCGACCGGGCCAGGCAGGCGCGTGAGCTGTTCCGGGCGGAGCACAGCGGAACATTGTCGTCTCACTCCGCAAAGCTGCCCGGCTATCCCTACGGCTCGGCGTTGCCGCACGTGACCGACCACCATGGTCGTCCCGTGGTGCTGATCAGCCATCTGGCGGAGCACACGCGCAATGTCGAGGCTGACGCCCGTGTGAGCTTTCTGGTTTCCGGTTCCGGGCCCGACCTGCAAGCAAGCCCGAGGGCTGCACTGGTCGGCGACGCCCGGCCGCTGGAAACGGAGCCCACGCTCCAGGCCCGGTACCTGCGCTTTTTCCCTGAGCATGCCCAGTACCTGGAGATCGGAGGCTTCCGCTTCTGGACCATCGAGCCGGTTCAGCTGCGCTTGATCGAGGGCTTCGGCAGCTTGCATTGGATTACAGGGCAAACCTTTCTCGCGGATCCAGGCGAAATGCCCGCAATCGAAACTTCGGTTCTGGAGCATATGAATCAGGATCACCGCTCCGCGCTGGTTGCTTATTGCCGGCAATTCCACAACCTGCAGGCGCAGCAGGTCGAGATGATCGGCATCGACTGCGATGGTTTCGACGTGCGCGCTGACGATCGTTTGGTGCGATTTCGCTTCGAGCAGCCGGTCACCACGGCCGCCCGGGCCCGCGCGGCACTCGCTGCTCTGGCTCGAGAAGCTGGAGGCTGATGCCAGCTGCACTGCTACAGGCGAGCGCAAGCGCAAGCTTGATCGCACTGGTCTTTCTCTGCCTGCTTTGGGAGAGCGCGCTGGCGCCAATCCGCCCTGGGGGCTCTCTGCTGATGCTGAAAGCGCTCCCCTTGCTGGTGCCGCTATTCGGTATTCTCCGAGGCAAGACCTACACGTATCAGTGGGCGCCGCTTCTGGTGCTGATCTATTTGTGCGAGGGGATCGTGCGAACCTGGTCGGAGCGGGGGGCGTCCCGCTGGCTTTCCGCGATAGAGGTAGCGCTCTCGCTGACCTTTGTGCTGAGCGCAACCTGGTACGTGAAGGTCTCGCATCCTCAGCGCGTGCGTTGACATCCGCGGGATGAAGCGCGCCCCCTATCGCGGCCGGTTCGCGCCTACGCCCTCCGGGCCGCTCCATTTCGGTTCTCTCGTAGCAGCCGTGGGGAGTTATCTGGAGGCGAAGTCGCGCGGCGGCGAGTGGCGACTGCGCATCGACGACCTGGATCCCCCGCGAGTCGCGCCCGGCGCAGTGGAATCGATTCTGCGCTGCCTGGAAGCGCTGGGCTTCCAGTGGGATGGCGCGATCGTGTACCAGAGCCGCCGCGTGCCCGCTTATCACGCAGCTTTGCATCAGCTGCGCGCGCTCGGCGCGGTTTATCCGTGCGCTTGCAGCCGGAAGGAGATTGCGGATTCCGCGCTCACTGGGACAGAATCAAAAATCTATCCGGGCTCTTGCCGCGAAGGTCTGCCCTCCGGCCGCCGCGCACGCGCGCTCCGCCTGAAGGTAGCGGGAATCCGCGTCGAGTTCGAGGATGGCCTGCTCGGCCCGCAGTTGCGCGACTTCGCGCGCGAGTTCGGTGATTTCGTTCTTTATCGCGCGGATGGAGTGTATGCGTTTCACCTCGCTTCCGCGGTGGACGACGCGGAGTACGGCATGACCGACATCGTGCGTGGAGCCGATCTGCTGGAGTCGAGCGCTCGCCAGCTGGGCTTGATGGGGCTGCTTGGTCATCGCGCGCCACGCTACGTGCACTTGCCGGTCGCCGTCGATCGCAGCGGCGAAAAGCTCTCGAAACAGACCCAGGCTGTGCCGGTGGATCCAGCCCGCCCGCTCAGCGTGCTGCGAGCCGTGCTGCGCTTTCTCAACCAATCGAGTGAGGCTGAATCGGAGCGGATCACGCTCGATGAGTTCTGGCGCGACGCGATCTTGCGCTGGGATCTGCGGCGCGTTGGAGTCCGCCTCACCGGACCGGCGCCGAATTGAAGAAGCGCCGTGCTCCACAATCCGTCCATTGCCGGCCGCGGTGATAGGATGACCGTGACCAAGGAGCTGTCAGCCGCGATGTCGAACCGAAGCTTCGGCCTGCCCGACCCGATCTACGACTACTTGTTGTCGGTGTCGCTGCGCGAGCCGGAAATTCTCAAACGGCTGCGCGCCGAGACCGCCAAATTGCCCATGGGCGGAATGCAGATCGCCCCCGAACAGGGCCAGCTGCTGTCGCTTCTGGTGCAGGCGCTGAATCCCAAGCGCTGCCTGGAAGTAGGCGTGTTCACCGGATACAGCTCATTGATCGTCGCGCTGGCGCTCCCGCCAGAAGGGCATATCACAGCCTGCGATGTCAGCGAGGAATGGACGTCGATTGCGCGACGCTACTGGCAGGAGGCAAAGGTCGAGCACAAGATCGACCTGTACCTCGCCCCCGCCCTGCAGACGCTGGACCGTCTGGTGGCTCATGGCCAGGCGGGCAGCTTCGATTTCGCGTTCATCGACGCGGACAAGGAAAACTACTGGGGCTACTACGAGCGCTCGCTCGCGCTCCTGCGCCCAGGCGGGTTGATCGCGATCGACAATACGCTATGGTCGGGCCGGCCGGCCGATCCGAAACTGGACGACCCCGGCACCCATGCCATCCGTGCGTTCAATCAGCGCCTGTCCAAGGACAGCCGGGTACGTATCAGCCTGGTGCCGATCGGGGACGGGATGACGCTGGCCTTGAAACTCAGAGGCTGAGCAGGGTTTCCGCCACTTAGGCCATCCCGCCGAGCGGTCGGTCCCATGGGATTCGGCCTTCTTTGCTGCACTGCATCACATTTCTCTTGACACGAGCGAGACACGCTCTATAATGTCATTGTGCGATGCAACAAAAAATTACCACCGGTATTTTGTAACCCACTGAAAGAGAAGGAGATGATATGGTTCAGATGAACGATCAACTGGTCGCCATCAACCGGGCCCAGCTGGAAACCGCACTCAAGTTCGCCGAGATCGGCTCGGAGGGGATCGAGAAGCTCGTGGATCTGCAGTTCAGAGTGGCCAAGAGCGCGTTCTCCGATGGCTTGAAAGCAGCCAAACAACTCGGCGCAGTGAAGGACGCGACAGAGCTTTCGGCACTGAGCGGTGGCTTGTCGCAGCCAACTTGGGAGAAGGCGCAGGCCTACGCCAAGAGCGTCTACGAAGTCGCGAGCGCGACGCAGGCCCAGTTTACCTCCCTGCTCGAACAGCAGCTGGGAGAGCTAAACAGGAACGTCGAGGGCGTGCTAGAGGGTGCCCTCAAGAACGCGCCGGCGGGCTCTGAGGGAGCAGTCGCTGCGGTGAAGTCGGTGGTTCAGTCCGCGAGCGCCGTCTGCGAATCCATGCTGAAGGCAGCCAAGCAGATGGCGGCGATGGCCGAGGCGAATGCCGCCACGACTGCCGCAAACGTCGCCGCACCCCGCAAGAAGACGTCGTAAGATACTGATTATACATCATACTTTTCAACTAGAGCGGCGGTATAAGCTGCCGCCACTTTTTTCCAAACGGGAAGTCCGGAAGAGAGCGGGCGCTAACTGGGGGAGTGCCCAGGGCGCCTCATTCAGTCAGCGTTCAGGAACGACGAAACCGGGTGGTAGCGGATAGTCGGGATAGCGGTCCCGGAATGCTCGATAGCTGGCGTCCGCGTCCGCCCGTTGGCCCGCCAGGCGCAACTCGTCGATGTGCTTCAGCCAGGCTTGGGGATCGCTTTCCCACACCGGCTTTGCAGAAGTCAGCTTGTCTTCGGCCTCCGCACCGTCACGCTCGATTTTGGCCGCTGCCGCTGCTGGCGCGACTGCCTGCGCTGACCGGTCCTTGCGTAGAGCCTCAGGTGGCCGTTCCGACGGGACCCGATCCCGGTTCTCCTGGGCATGTTCCGGAGCCTGCGCCTCGTCCCGAAGCGAGGCAGACCGCCCCAAAGCCGTTGACGGGCTTGCCATTACGGGAGGAGGCGCTTGCGGCGGCGCAGCAGGGGACGTGACGTCCGGGCCGGGTGGTTGGGTTGCCGGTTGTTGGATTCTGAATGACTCCTGAGAAGGCGCCCGTTCAGGCGCCGCAGAGCGCACCTCGCTTCCCGCCCGATGGAGGATCACGACCGGTGCATTTGGTGCGGCGCCCTGAGGCTGCTCGGCCCCAACGCGCTCCCTGCTTTGGGATTTAGCCGCGGGAGCGGCCGGCATTTGCTCCTGCAGCGCTCCCGGCCCTATGCGCTTCGCATCCTCGGATGCACCTGATGCACTGACGGAACGATCGCTGCCGCGCGGGAGCTGGCCATGGCGCTCCCCCACAAGGATGCTTACCGTCGCGCTCACGACTACGACGGCGGCAATCGACAGCGGCACACGCCAGGCGGACGCGAACCGAGAGGCTCCGCGCCCCGCAGCCCGGCTGACGTGATCCCTTGCTGCGGAGCTGATCATCGAATCGAGCGCAGCGGACGGCTCGTCTTGTGACGCTGCGCGATACCGTTGTCGCAGCTGCGCCGCATCGGTCAAGGCTTGCTCCAGCTCGCGATCGTCAGAAGCGGCGCTCATAGATAATCCTTCATGCCTTCGCGCAGCTTGTCCATCGCGTAACGCAGCCGGCTCTTGACGGTTTCGCGGTTGGCTCCAGTCACCTGAGCAATTTCCTCCAGGCTCAAATCGCCCTCTTCATGCAGCAGGAAGACTTCGCGCTGAGCCTCGGGCAGCTCCGACACGAGCCGCAGCAGGCGAGCGGCCTGCTCGCGGGCCTGCGCGTTGCGGTCGGGCTGGAGCGCAGGCGACGCCTGCAGTTCCCCCGGGTCAGCGTCTTCGTCTGCGAGCGGGACGAGGTGCAGGCGCTTGTGGCGGCGGAAGTGATCGATCAGCCGATTGTGTGCGAGCGTATACAAATACGTAGCGAACTTCGCCTGCACTTGGTAACGGCCACGCGCATACACCAGGTTCATCCAGACGTCCTGGAATAACTCCTCCGCCGTGGCCCGGTTCTCGCACTGTCGCAGCAGGTAGCGGTACACGCCGCCGCGGTGACGCGAGTACAGCGCATCGAAAGCGGCTGCATCGCCGTCTGCGAAGCGCATCATGAGTTCCTCGTCCGATGAGGCGGCGTCCATGGCCGCCGGAGTATACGCGAGGCGTGCTGCTGCAACGGCTGGGACCTCCGGCCGGCACGCGAGGGCAGGCTACACCGCTATGAACGCAGCGACGCAGCGAAAAGGGTTAAAGCGCGAAGAAGATGTCCGACTCACCTTTATTCGATGCGCGCCGGAGCACGGACGGCAATGCCCAGCTGCCCAAGCAGCACACGCAGCTCTCGAGCGAACTGCGCCGCATCGGGTTCGTCACCGTGGATGCAGACGGTGTCGGCCTCGATCGCAACTTCGGTACCGTCCAGGGCGAGCACGCGGCCGTGGCAGATGATGCGCTCCACTTGCGCCAGGGCTGCGGAAACATCTCTGATCATCGCACCAGGTCTGTTGCGTGGGGTGAGCGTGCCGTCCGCCTGATAGGTGCGGTCGGCAAACACCTCGTTCGCGGTGGCCAACCCCATCTTGCGTCCAGCGCGCACCAGTTCGCTCCCTGCGAGGCCGAACAGGATCAGTCTCGGGTCGAAGTCGCGCACCGCGCGCGCGATGGCGTCGGCCAGCAGCGCCTCTTTCGCGGCCATGTTGTAGAGGGCTCCATGCGGTTTGACGTGCGACAGCTGGCCGCCCGACGCGCGACAGAAGCCAGACAGCGCCCCCACCTGGTACAGGACAAGCGCATAGGCCTCCTCCGGCGCAACTTGCATCGCGCGGCGGCCAAAGCCATGCAGGTCCTGGAAAGCGGGGTGCGCTCCCACCGCCACACCGCACTCGAGCGCACCGGCGACCGTGCGCCGCATGATCAACGGATCGCCTGCGTGGAAACCGCATGCAACGTTCGCGGAGCTCACATATTGCAGCACTGCGGCGTCGGCCCCCATGCTCCAGGCGCCGAAGCTCTCGCCCATATCGCAGTTCAGGTCGATGACGGTTTTCATTGTTTCGCGCGCATGCGCAAGGCCTCGCGCATGATCCCCAGATCGCGGTCGCGTTGGACATACAGCCGCTGGCTGTCCTCCAGCGTGATGACTTCGAAGTGCACGGTATCACCGGGCGGAAGCTGCGCCAGCAGCGGCAGGTCTACCGTGGATACTTCGCCGATTCTCGGATAGCCGCCGGTCGTCTGGCGATTGGCCATCAGCACGATGGGGCGGCCGTCCGGCGGCACCTGCACGCTGCCGAAAGTCACCGCTTCCGACAAGATGTCAGTCGGCGTCTGAAGCGACAGCAAAGGGCCCTCGAGACGATAGCCCATGCGGTCAGAATCGGATGCGATGCGGAACTCCGCGCTGAGGAATTGCTGCCGGCTGTCCTCGGACAACAAATCCCAGTGGCGACCGGGCACAAAGTGGATGCGGTGGTGATCGTGCGCCAAAAAGGCAGAGTTGGCGTTGACGGACCAGCGCGGGTAGGCGAACTTCGCCCCTGCATCGAGCCGCTGACGCAGGCCCGGGTACGAGTCACTCCCTGTCTCTGCAACTGCGAGTATGTCGCCGCGACGCAAGGCGCGGCCTTCGAAGCCGCCGAAGCCCCCGCGCAGGTAGGTAGTCTTGCTGCCCATCACCAACGGTACATCGAAACCGCCCGCGGCAGCGAGATACGCACGACAGCCCAGACGGCAGGCGCCGAAATCGACGACGCAGCCTCGTCGCAACAGGACCGGCCGGGCCGTGGGCAGGTTCTCCCCGTCTACGGTCGGGGCAAAATCTCCGCCGCAAACACCGATCAGCGCGTCGTCGAGAAACTCGAGGCGCGGGCCGGCCAGGGTGATCTCCAGCGTGGCCTCGCCTTCGGAGTTCCCAACCAGAAGATTGGCGAGCCGGTGGGAATATTCGTCCATCACGCCCCCCACCGGCACGCCGAAGCGCTGAAACCCGTAGCGTCCCAGATCCTGCAGGGTGGACAAGATGCCGGCGCGCTGCACTCTCAGCGCCATCGTGCATCCCGTTCCAGCTCGCCATATTCTTGCGTGGTGACAGGCCGGAACCGCACGCGATCGCCGGCCACCAGAAGACT
This sequence comes from Burkholderiales bacterium, assembly GCA_035622675.1. Lineage (GTDB taxonomy): Bacteria > Pseudomonadota > Gammaproteobacteria > Burkholderiales > SHXO01 > SHXO01. The sequence continues at coordinate 19,288 of DASPUW010000467.1, forward strand.
CGGCCGCTCGGCGGTCGGGACAAAGAAGCGCACGGGCGAGCGCCCGATCAGATGCCAGCCGCCGGGCAGGTCGAGCGGGTAGACCGCGGTCAGCTCGCCGCCGATGCCTACGCTTCCGGCCGGCACACGTGTTCGTGGGGTCGCCTTGCGTGGTGTAGCGATACGAGCGTCGAGCCCGGCGAGATAGGCAAACCCGGGAGCAAAGCCGAGCATCTGCACGCGATACAGCGGCGCGGTGTGCAGCGCGATCACCTCCTCCTCGGTCAGCCCGTGCGTTCGCGCGATGGCCTCGAGATCCTCACCGAACTCGCCGCCATAGCACACGGGGATGTTGTGCTCCGCCGCCGGGCCAACTGTGGCGGGATCGAAGGAGCTCAGCCGTCGCGTCACCTGTTGCGCCAAAGCGTCAAACGGCGTCTGCGCATCGGGCATCGCTTCGATCCGAAGCGGATCGTAGTGCAGGGCCACGGTGCACACCGCACCGACCACGTCGAGAACCCCGGCCAGCGGCTCCGTGAGCAGACGCTGAACGACCGCGTGCACCCGCTGCGCTGTCTCCTCGGACGCGTCGGGCCCGACCTGGATCAGCAGGGCGCAGTCCCCGAGCGCCTCGACTTTCAGTCTCTCCAGTTTCGATTCGGTCATCGAGCAACCCGTATGCTTCTGCCGGCCGGAGGATTCAGCCTTCGCGAGGGCAGGTGATGGCGGCGCAGGATTGGCAGATTGTAGACAGTCAGGCCAGAACTGAACATCTCAGGTGCCGCTTGAAGGGCGCGCTTAAGCGCGGCCGATCGAAATCCACGTAAGCTATGCCACACGCGAGGAACCCCACCCCCATGATCCGCGCCTGCACCGAGCGTGACCTGTGCGACATCTACGCCGTCATCAACGATGGCGCGCACGCGTATCGCGGCGTGATCCCAACCGAGCATTGGCGGGATCCATACATGCCGCTCGACGAGCTGCGCAGCGAGATCGCGGCTGGCGTTCGGTTCTGGGGCTATGAACTGAGCGATCAGCTGATCGGGGTGATGGGCCTGCAGGAGGTCCTGAACGCAGCGCTGATCCGGCATGCCTACGTGCGCACCGCCTATCGCAATCAGGGCGTAGGGGGTCAGCTGCTGGCTGAGCTGCGGAACCAGACCGAGCGCCGTCTGCTGGTTGGAACGTGGGCTGCTGCGCGCTGGGCAATCCGATTCTACGAAAAGCACGGCTTTCGCCTCGCGGACGAGCGCACCAAGAACCGCCTGCTCAAGCGCTACTGGTCAATCGCCACCGCGCAGATCGCTGCTTCCGTGGTGCTGGCCGGGCCGACGCCCACGACGCGCGGAAAGTCGCGGCCTCGCTAGGCGTTCTACTTGGAAAGGTGGGCCAGGGCAGCTGCGCCGCTCTCCCAGTTCCGCCCATCGAAGGGCAACACCTTAACCGACTGGACGCGGGCCCGGTCGAGACAGCGCAGGTTGACGCTTACTCCATCGGGATTCGAGCGCGGGATATAGAAGGGTCTGATCCCGCAGACCCGGCAGAACATGTGCCGCGCGACGTGCGTGTTGAAGGTATAGGTGATGAGCGCTTCCTGCCCCCTGACGAGTCGGAAGCGGTGCGCGGGAACGATGAGATGCAAAAAGGCGGTGCGCGAGCACATCGAGCAATTGCATTCGTAGACTTCGAGATCCGCGGGCGCGTCTACTTCCACGACGACGGCGCCGCAATGACAGCTGCCGGTGTGGGTCAACACCTCCTCCCTCCTCAGCTGATCGAATTGCGCTGGATCAGTGGCACGCGTCCTCGGGCGTGCTCAGCCGACATTGCGCCTTGTTGCGCTCCACGTCTGTAGCGCACAGATACAGCTTTCCCTTGCATTCGGCGCACCAGGCCGTGGTCACGCCCCGGCGCGAGAAATCGCTGTTTACGATCTGCACTTCGCCGATCGTGCAGTTCGTGGCTCTGGAAGTCAGCCGCTCCGGGCTCGAACAACCAACTCCCACCACAAAGGCGCAGGCACAGCAAGCAGCCACTATCCCTCGAGCAGCGCCGGCAGCGAGCGTTTCGCACAACCTGCGGCGAAACGGCTCAGCTGTGAATGTACTGCTCCAGCTGCTCGATGACAAAACGCTGCTCCGAGATGACCTCCTTGACCACGTCGCCGATGGAAATGATGCCGATCACCCTGTTTTCCTGCAGCACGGGAAGGTGCCGGATGCGCTTGTCGGTCATCAGCGCCATGCACTCCTCCACGCTCTGCTCGGGCCGCACATAGACCACCTTCGCGGTCATGATCTCGCGTACCGACGTGTCCTTGGACGACTTGCCGTGCAGGATGACTTTGCGCGCATAGTCGCGTTCGGAGAAGATGCCTGCCAGACGCTCGTTCTCGAGCACGACCAGCGCCCCGACCTCCTTCTCCGCCATCAGCCTCAACGCATCCAGCACAGAAGCCTCGGGCGAGATGCTCAGCACACCGAGCGGTTTGCTCTGCAAAATCTCTTTGATCGTCTTCATTGGCATCCCCTCCTTCGCCGCCACCGCAATCGATGTACACCCCTCGGGCGGCGTTTTCAGTTTAGCAGCTTGGGCGCGAACCGGGACAAGACTTCAAGGCCGTGCCGAGCAGCAGCAGACCGGGTACACCGGGTCGCAACCGTCCAGGGCCCCCAGCCCCGAGGCGGCCTTCAGCTCAGCTGACTCCAGGTCTTGCTGACACGCTTGAACGACACCGGATAAGGCGTCTTCAGCTGCTGCGCCCACAGCGAAACACGCAGCTCCTCGAGCATCCAGCGAAATTCCTCGAG
>DASPUW010000468.1:0-5125 GCA_035622675.1 Burkholderiales bacterium
AGCGCGCTCGAGTCGAACCCGAACGACTACGTGGCTTTCCTGAAGTCCTGGTTTCAGGCCGCGACGCCCGAGATCGATGCAGACGACATCGTGCGCTACGGGTTTGCCGCGCACGACAAGATGGCGAAGCTCGCGGCGGAAAAGCTGATCGCCGGGACGCAGGCGTTCTGCAGCCGCAACGGCGGCCAGATCGACAAGGCGCCGCCTGCGCTGGTGTGCATGGGTCCTGACCATCGGCCGATCGCGCGACTGTCAGTGCAGGTATTCGATTCGTCGTCCGATCAGCCCGGCGCGCTGCAGTTCACTGGTGAATCGGCCGCCTGGATAGCGCGCTTGAACGAAGCCCAGCTCGCGGATTACCGTCGCGTCGTCGACACGCTCTCGCGCAATGGCATCGGCGGCGGCGTGCTGCTTTCCTCCGGGCAGAGCTTCGAGGTGGTGCGCTTCGGGCGCCTGTCGACTCCGGACTTCTACGCTCTGAAGACGCCCAACCACGGCTTGATCTTCCTGGAGGACGTAGTGAGCGTGAAATGGGCTCCTGACGCGATCAGCATCGTTCAGCGCGGCGGCGAGCGCATCGAGGACAACGGCACGGGGCTTGCACCAGGCAACACCATCGTGCGCCTGCGGCCGACCGACGACGGTCAGCTCAAGGCCGAGCCTCTCACCCCGGCTCAGCCGTTTCGCTTCGTCACCATCGATTCCAAGAGCAGGCAGCCCCGCCAGGTGCGCGTGCGCGCCGACGCGCTGATCGTCGAGATCACCGTCTCCCGCAGCGCGCCGAAATACCGCGGCGGACCGATACAGGCGCGCTTTGACAAGAAGGAAGCCGACGCCTTCCGCCGCGCGCTGGTGGCCGACGCGCGCAAGACGGCGGCCAGCACCGGCAAGCAGAGCTATGCGCTTGATCTCGACAACTCGAAGCTGCGCGCAGACCTCGATCAGATCGGCCGCGTCGGCCCCTGCGCACGCACCCAGTCCGAGGACCGCTTGCGCAGCGGCGACATCGCCTACACGGAGTACCTGGCATGCACCGAGTACCGCCAGGAAGCGGAAGCCGTGATTTCGAACGGCGGTGAGCTCACGCCGGACCAGACGCCGCTGCTGTTTCTCGGCCGCTCCGCGCAGGCGCCGTGGTACGACTTCGGCGGTGTCCTGCGCTGACGCCTCGCGCTGCCGAGTCCCCCGATGAACGCGGTGCTGTTCAGCGACGTCGACATCCTCGACGGTACCGGTGCCCCGCCTTTCCCGGGACAGGTCCTGGTGAAGGGCGACCGGATTGCCGCCGTCACGCCCGCGAACGCCACGCTCAGAACGAATGATGTAGAAGTGGTGCAGGGTCGCGGCGCAATCCTGATGCCGGGCCTGATCGAGCCGCACGCGCACCTCTCCTTCACCGATATCCGCGTAGGCACCGATCTCGGCACCACGCCGCCCGAAGAGCACACGTTGCGCACCGCACGTTGCGCCCGCACGCTGCTCGAGCATGGCTTTACCAGCTGTGTGAGCGCGGCATCCGCCAAGCCGGGCCTGGACGCTGCAGTCCGATCCGCGGTCGAAGCCGGCGATCTCCCCGGTCCCAGGCTGCTGACGGCCAGCCCGGAGCTCACCGTCACCAGCGGCCTCGGGGACGCGCGGTTGGGCCACCTCTATCAGGAGTCGTTCGCGGTCGTTCGAGACGGACCCGACGGCTTTCGCCGCTATGCCCGTCAGATGATCCGCGAAGGTGCGGACACGCTCAAGATCAATGTCTCGGGCGATACGCTGCTGCCACGCGCACGCTCCGGTCAGACCGTAATGACAGAGGCTGAGGTGCACGCTGTGTGCGAGGTCGCTCGCTCGCACGGACGTCGCGTGGCCGCGCACGCGCGCAGCGCCGAGGCGGTGAAACTGTGCCTGCGCTGCGGCGTGCAGATCATCTACCACGCCAATCTGGTGGACGCCGAGGCCCGCGATCTGCTCGAAGCGCACAAGCAGCGGGTGTTCTTGGCGCCGACCATCGGATGGACGGTGATGGTGCTCGAACGCGGACCCGAATTCGGTCGCGCAACTGATCCGCAGGAGCGTGCCATCCTGCAGGACGAGCTGGCGGCCACCATCGACAACATGCGCGATCTCAAGCGACGGGGCGTGCGCGTGCTGCCGGGCGGAGACTACGGTTTCGCGTGGAATCCGAATGGCACCAATGCCCGCGACCTCGAGCACTTCGTGAAGCTGCTGGGTTTCACGCCCATGGAAGCGATCGTGGCGGCAACCCGCCTCGGCGGGGAAATCATGCTGCGCGGAGAAGAGCTGGGCCAGGTGCGCCCGGGTTTTCTCGCCGACCTGCTGCTGGTGGAAGGCAATCCGCTTGCCGACGTGAGCATCCTGCAGGACGAACGCCGCCTGCGGGTCGTGATGAAGAACGGAGTGCTGTACCGGCACCGGCATTCATGACTCCAGACCCGTCGCACGGGCGTTCGCCGCGCGGACCGGTCGTGGAGATGCGCGGCGCAAGCAAGACCTATCCTAATGGCGTACGGGCGCTGGACGCGATCGACCTACAGGTGCGCGACGGCGACTTCACCACGCTGCTTGGCCCGTCCGGCTGCGGGAAGAGCACGCTGCTGCGCATGATGGGCGGCTTGACCTCACCTACGGCGGGAAACGTAGCGCTGTGGCCCATGCGCGTCGCGCACGGGGAGCGAGGGCAGCGCCCGCATGCAGCACGCGTAATACGCAGCGACGGCGACAGCCCTACGCTCGCCTTCGTGTTCCAGCATCCCACGCTGATGCCATGGGCCAGCGTCGAGCGCAACGTTCGGTTACCGCTCGATCTCGCGCGCAACCAAGACGACGTTCCGGCGAAACTGGAAGCGGCATTGAGCCTGGTTGCGTTACGCGACTTCGCTCGGGTCTACCCGCGCGAGCTGTCGGGCGGAATGCAGATGCGCGTATCCATCGCCCGGGCGCTGATAACGGAGCCGCGCCTGCTGTTGATGGATGAGCCGTTCGGTGCTCTGGACGAGATCACCCGCAATCGCCTCGATCGAGACATCAGCGAGCTTTGGGCGCGACGCTCGCTCACCGTCGTGTTCGTCACGCACAGCATCTACGAAGCGGTGTTCCTGTCGACACGGGTGCTGGTCATGTCGGCGCGGCCGGGGCGCATCACCGGCGAGCTCGAGATCACGGAACCGCACCCGCGCACGGATGCATTCAGAACCTCGGAGCGCTTCGCGCGACTCTGCCAGCGGCTTTCCGCCATGCTCGCAGACGCGAGCGGAGACAGCGTCGAGACCCACGCGAGGCGTGGATGAGCCGACGTGCGGCGCGCTGGCTCGCGCCGGCTGCGGTAGGTGCGGGCGTCCTGCTGTCATGGCAGGGGCTCGTGACTGCCTTCGATGTGCCTTTCTATCTGGTGCCGGCTCCGTCCCTGGTTGCCAAAACCCTGGTGCAGGACGCCCCGCTGCTGTTCGACGCGCTGCTGGTGACACTGCACATCACCGCGCTCGCTCTGCTGCTGGCTGTCGTGCTCGGCGTCGCCGTCGCACTCGTCTTCGTGCAGAGCCGCATCATCGAGATGAGTCTGTTCCCCTATGCGGTCCTGCTGCAGGTGACGCCCATCGTCGCCATCGCGCCGCTCATCATCATCTGGGTCAAGAATCCGCTCGCGGCGCTGGTGGTATGCGCCACTATCGTGGCGATCTTCCCGATCATCTCCAACACCACCCTCGGGCTGCGCAGCGTGGATCCGGGCTTGGCGGACCTGTTCCGCCTGTACGGCGCTGGCCGCTGGCAGACGCTCGTGCGCCTGCGCGTCCCGAGCGCTTTGCCTTACTTCTTCGCCGGGCTTAGAGTATCGGGCGGGCTGGCTTTGATCGGCGCCGTCGTGGCCGAGTTCGTGGCCGGCACCGGAGGGACGTCCTCGGGCTTGGCTTACCAGATTCTGCAAGCCGGGCTTCAGCTCAATATTCCGCGTCTGTTCGCGGCGTTGCTGCTGATCACGCTGGCCGGGGTAGCGATCTTCGCGCTGGTGTCGCTGGCCGCTCATCTGGCGCTGCGCCGCTGGCACGAGAGCGAGCTCGTGCCCGAGCCCTGATTCGTTTCGCATAGTGCGAGGAAGCGTTCGCGAGAGTCGATAGATCTGGGAGGAATGGATGAGCGGGAACGGCGGCAGGCTATGGATGGCGGTCGCGGCGGGAGCGCTGGCGTTGGCGCCCGGGCTCGCGGCGGCGCAGCAGCCCACCAAGGTGATATTCACGACCAACTGGTACGCCGAGGCCGAGCACGGCGGCTTCTACCAGGCGCTGGCGGAGGGAATCTACGCGCGCAACGGGCTGGACGTCGAGGTCAAGATGGGCGGTCCGCAGATCAACGTCATGCAGCTGCTGCTCGCGGGGCAGGCCGACTTGATCATGGGCTACGACCTGCAGACCATCAAGGCGATCGAACAGGGCCTGCCGGTAGTGACGGTTGCGGCAACGTTCCAGAAGGACCCGGCAGTGCTCATCGCCCACCCGGGTGTCGCGCAGCTCACCGACCTGAAGAGCCGCACGGTGTTGATCGGGCAGGCGAGCGAAACCACGTTCTGGCCGTGGCTGAAGTCCAAGTACGGTTTCAGCGACGCACAGAAGCGGCCGTACGCGTTCAGCGTGCAGCAGTTCCTGGTCGATCAGAACGTGGCGCAGCAGGGCTATCTCACATCGGAACCCTACACCATCGAGAAGGGCGGCATCTCTCCCGTGGTCTTTCTGCTCGCCGACAGCGGCTATCCGCCGTACGCGGAGACCATCGTCGTCACGATAAAGACCCTGAAAGAAAAACCCGACATGATCCTGCGCTTCGTGCGCGCCTCGGCAGAGGGCTGGAAGAACTACCTGAATGCCCCGGCGGCTGGCAATGCGCTGATCCGCAAAGCCAACCCCGAGATGACCGAGGAGCTCCTGGCGTATGGCGTCGCCAAGATGAAGCAGTACGGGCTGGTGACCGGCGGCGACGCCGGCACGCTTGGCATCCTCACCATGACCGACGCGCGCTGGAAGCAGACGTTCGATTTCATGGTCAGCGCAGGACTCGCCAAGCCTGAGGTGGACTACCGCAAGGCCTATACGCTCCAGTTTGTAAAGCAGATCAAAGTCCTGCC
>DASPUW010000469.1:0-12594 GCA_035622675.1 Burkholderiales bacterium
AAGCCTGAACCAAGGTCGGACCACGCGGCTTCCTCCCGCGTCCCGCCACTGACCTGGATCCACCTCAACGACCGCCGCATACGCATACAGCATGCCCGGGCGGATCGAGCGGTGGTCGCGGTCAGTTAGCGCTGCCCCTGACCTCAAACCGCACCGCGTCCAGCTGCTTGCCTTCGGCGTCGTGCAGGGTGAGCAGCCATTTGCCCGGCTGCGGCCGCCAGAGACCGCTGGCGTCGAGCGGCTCACCGTTCAGGCGCCACTGCGCACCGACGCCGGCGCCGAGCGCCTCGAATCGCACCCGCTGGCGATCTTCCGGGATGTCCGGGTCCACCGCGATGATCTGGCCCGCCCCGGGATAGGCGATGCTCGGGTGAGTCTGCTCCGGACCTTTGGCCTCGACACGGTCGACGGCAGATCCGGCAACGAACAGCTCTCGGCGCGGCGCTTCGACGGGCGGCTCGAAGGTGACCTGCTCCGCATCCACGCCGGGCGGCTGGGTCGGAGCGCCTGCGGCCGCCGGCAGCTCTTTCATGATCTCGAGCCAGAGCGGCGCTGCCCCGGTGACTCCCGACACGTCCCACATCGGGCTGCCGTCGAAATTCCCGACCCAGACGCCAACAGTGTAGCGCAGCGAAGAGCCGACGCACCAGTTGTCGCGCATATCCTTGCTGGTGCCGGTCTTGACCGCGGCCCAGAAGCGCGCGGTGAGCGGATTGGCCAGTCCGAACGTGATGCTGCGCGCCGCGCGGTCGGACAGGATATCGGCGACGATGTAGCTCGCCGCACGATCCATCACCGACTGCCCTGCGGGCTTGCTGCCGGGGAGCAGCGACAGCGGAGTGAGCACGCCGCCGTTCATCAGGGTCCGGTATGCGTTCGTCAACTCCCACAGGCTGACCTCGGCGGAGCCGAGCGCGAGCGAATAGCCGTAGTAGTCGCCGTCGCGGTCGATGTGCTCGAAGCCGAGCGCGCGCAGGCGCTCCGCAAAGCCGTCGGGTCCGACAAGCGTGAGCGTGCGCACCGCCGGTACGTTGAGCGACCCCGACAGTGCCGTGCGCAGGCTCACCAGGCCTTTGAAGTCGCGGTCGTAGTCTTGCGGGACGTAGAGTCCGCCCGGCGTGACGATGTTGACCGCCGAATCGTCCAGAAGCGACGCGGCGGTCAGCAGGCGCTGCTCCAGAGCGAGCTCGTAGAGAAACGGCTTGAGCGTCGAGCCGGCCTGACGCGCGGCTTTCACGCCGTCCACGTAGCGCGCCGAAGAGGACTCGCCGGAATTGCCGACGTAGGCAAGCACCTCGCCGCTCGCGTTGTCCACCACGAGCGCCGCCGCATCGCTCACGTGCTGCGGATCGAGTGTGGCGAGCTGGCGCTTGATCGCGTCCAGCACATAGGCTTGCAGCGCACCGTCCAGCGTGGACTGCACGCGCCGCTGCTCCACGCCGAGGAGCATGCGCGCCACGTGCGGGGCGAGCGCCACCGCCGGCCGCAGATTAGGCACGCCGTCGAGCGCGGTGCGCGCAGCACTCTCGAGTCCGTCACAAGGGCGCGGCGGCTGCATCGACTTTCCCAGCGCGCACGCCCGCTTTGAGGCGGCGTCGGCCGTGGCGTTTGGGCCGCGCAGCAGCACGGCGAGCAAGAGCGATTCGCGCTCATCGAGCCCGCTCGGTTCTTTGCCAAACAGTGCGCGCGAAGCCGCACCCACGCCCTGCAGCTCCCCGCGGAAGGCGGAGAGGTTGAGATAGGCTTCCAGGATCTGGCGCTTGGTCCAGCTCTTCTCGAGCTCTTGCGCGGCCTTGATCTGGTCCCATTTCTGGCCGACGGTGCGATGCTCTTTGCCGCGCTTGAGCCTTCCCTCCAGCATCGCAGCCACCTGCATGGATAGCGTGCTGGCCCCGCGTGGCTTGGACGAAAACAGGCTGGCGAGGGCGGCGTCGGACAACGCCAGCCAGTCGACACCGCCGTGTCGGTAGAAGCGCTTGTCCTCGGCCCGGATCACGGCCTCGAGCAGCGCCGGCGACACGTCGGAGAGCTGCACCCACGACAGCCGCCGTCCGTGCAGATCGACGCGCAGCTCTTGAATCGGCACACCGTTGCGGTCGAGGAGTACGCCTTCGGTCGAGGCGTAGTCCTGCTTGACTTTGTCATACGTTGGGAGGGCAAGTGCGAGCGCCGGCACTAGCAGCACCGCGACTGCTGCAAGCCTGCGGATACAGCCGTTGACCCCTCTCCCCCTGGGAGAGGGGAAGGGGTGAGGGCTTTCCCTCATCCCCCGCCCTTCTCCCGGAGGGAGAAGGGAGAAGCCGCAAGAGTTACTGTGCGACGCTGACTTTGGCATTAGGCACTTCGCCAAACATCTCCGGGGCATACAGCGCTTCCACGCGTGTCTCGGGGAGCAGAAATTCTCCCGCGTTGTTCAGACGCAGCGTGTACTCGAGCGTCCATTTGCCCTTGGGCACGAAGCGGTAGTAGGCGCGAAAGGAGTCGAACTTGCGCTCTTCGAAGGCAGGCCACACCCATCCCTGCTTTTTCTCGCCGCTGCTGAGAATCTGCGAGTCGCGCCCAAGACCGGTGCCGAGAATCGCCGCTCCAGCCGGGACGGGGTCGTTGACCACCACCCAGCTCATGTCCGATTGAGCCTCCAGCTCGAGGCGCACGCGCAGGACGTCGCCGCGGCTCCACTGGCCTTGCTTCTTCTGTTCGACCGCAGAAACCGTGCGTGCGATCCGGTACCCGGAAGAAAACGGCTCGGTCAGCGGGATCGCCGCGAGGCTTTGCACGGTTGCCCACGGTTTGCCGGTGCCCTGCTGCGCTAGCACGAGACCGGCTTCCCCCGCGGGCCAAGGGAACGATACGCTGCCCCCTTCCGGCTGCTGGCTCCAGTCCAGTGTGCGGTCCTGTTTGGCGAGCTCGGCAGACGTGACACCGGTGACCGCTTCCGTCTCGAACTTGGCGGCGAAGCCCTCGAGCGCCACCACCCCCCAGGCGTTGGCAACCGTCGTATTCCAGCGGCCGCGCTGCTGCCGTCCCAGGCTACCGCGCACCAGCCGCGGCACGTCCTCGCGCCAGGCATCCCGGTCCAACACGGACAACAGCATCCGGTTCGCGTTCACGTCGCCGGACACCATCAGCCACCAAAGATAGTCGGCGCGCTCGGTCGAGAAGCCCATCGTCGTGCCCTGAAAATTGAGCCGCGAGCGCAGGATCTGCTCGGCTTGCGACTGCTGCTCCTCGTGCTTCGAGAGATCGGGAGCGCGCTTGAGCAGATCCAGCCAGTCGATCACCGCCGAGGTAGGCCACAGATTCGGTTCGATCGAGACCGACGCGAGATCGGCGTCTTCCACTTTGCGGTTCCAGCGCGCCAGCGCCTGCAGCGCCGCGACTTTGCGCACGGAAAGATCCGCCGCACGCCATTCGGGCTCGCGCTGGAGTTGTCCACGCACGAAGCGCTCCAGCGCCGTCATCATCCGGCTGCGCGACGAGGCGGGGATCTCCCAGCCCGCCGCGCTGGCGATCGTGAGAATGTACGTCGTGAGCACGTCGCTGCCGTACGGCAGGATCGGGAAATACTTTGCGAACCCGTCATGATCGAGATACGACGGCAAAGCCGCGGTGATCGCAGCCCATCTTGCGCTGTCGCGCAGCGCAACCGCCTGCGATACGAGCTGCTCCAGGCAGGTGTAGGGATAGCGACTCATGTACTCCTGCACGCCGCCGAGTTGTCCCGCCAGGCTCTTGAGCAGGCTGACGCGAACCCCGCCGCGCCCCGCGATGGCACCCGAGGGCAGTGCCACTGGCAGCTCGAGGCGCTGGTCGAGCTGCGAGATGGTGGCCTGGAAGGTGCGCACGGGGATGGCCGCGATGACTTTCTGCGCAATTTTCAATTTATCGGTGGACACGGCACCATCGGTGCGTTTGGCCTGCGCGCTCACCTCCCAGCGCAGCGTGTCGGCGTTGACCGGCGCTTTCACCTCCCACCCCACGTCGTGCGATGTGCCCGGGGCAAGGCTAACCGAGATGGGCTTCAGCTCTTGCCCGCCGAAGCGCTTGCCGCCGGCCTCCGGGTAAAGCCTGGCTTGCACTTCAACATCGAGCCCCAGCTCCGTAGCGTCGCGCACGGTGAACCCGGCTCGAAACGAATCCTGCTCGCGCACGAGCGGCGGCAAGCCGGAGAGCAGCATCAGGTCCTGGGTCGAACGGATCGACGTCTCACCCGTGCCGAACAATCCCGTCTCGCCGTTGGCCACCGCCACGATGCGGAACGACGTGAGCGAATCGTTGAGCGGCACCTCGACGCTCGCGCGGCCTTGCTCGTCGAGCTTCACGCGCGCCTTCCAGAACAGCAGCGTGTCGAACAGCTCGCGGGCGCCGTGCCTCCCTCCTCCTCCGCCGGCCTCGCGTGCCTTGCGCCCGAAGTGGCGCTTGCCAATGACCTCCATCGAAGCGGTCGCCGTGTCGACTTCGATGCCGCGCCGCTGCATCATCGCGCTCAAGAGTCTCCAACTTTCATTGGGAGCGAGCTCCAACAGGCCCTCGTCCACTGCTACCAGCACCACTTCGGAATCTTTCGGCGCGGGCGTGCCGTCTATCGCCCGCTTCACCTCTACCGTCACCTTCGCCTTGTCGCGCACGCGATAGACCTCACGGTCGGCGCTCACCCTCACGTCGAGCTCATGCCCGCGCCAGCCTACGTTGATCTCCGCGACACCCATCTTGAATGTGGGTCTCCCGAGGTCCACCAGCGCGGTCGGCTGCACGTCGGCAACGCGCCCGCGCACCGCGAGCACGGAGACGAAGATATTCGGCGCGTGATTGCCTCGGAGCGGCACTTCCACCACCGGCGAGGTCCCTGATAGCTGCGTGACGAACGCCTCCATCACACCCTCGCGCTCGACGGTGACGAGCGCAGTGGCCTTGCGGAACGGCATGCGCACCTGGAACACGGCCTTTTCGCCCGGCTCATAGCGCTTGCGCTCCGGCAAGACGTCCATGCGATCGCCATTGGACGCCTCGAACCACCACTCGCCGCCGCCCGCCACCCACACCGAGCTGTTTGTGAAGGCCGGGTTGCCTGCCGCATCGACGGCGCTCGCTTGCACCGAGATCTCGCCCGACACCGGCGAGCTGAACTCGCACCACAGTCGCCCCTTGTCGTCGCTCTCTCCCTGGCACACGGTGTCGAGGCGCTTCACTTCGGTGCCGCTCTGGTACGCGTAGAAACCGCCCAGCAGCCGTTTGCGGTGTGAGAAGGTGCGGCGCTCGAACAGATCGAGCTTGAGCTTGACCCCGGGCATCGGCTTGCCCGCAACATCGAGCGCCGCTACTTGATATTTGATCTTGTCCTTGGACAGCGCCCACGAGTCGGGCTTGAGCCCCAGCACGATCTGCGAGGGCCACAGCGGAATGCGCGTCGATGAGGTCAGCACCTCACCGTTGGGGTCGTTGTACTCGAGCTCGGCCAACACCTCCTGCGGCGTGTCCTGCTTCGGGATCCCGGCGATCGTGGCGAGCCCGCCGCCTGCACCGTCGAGCACGAGCGATACGCTCTTCAGCGCTCGAGTCTGGCCGCTGACGGCATCGGCATCGAGCGGGGCCTCTTCATCTTCGTCCGAGAGCGCATAGTCGCCGCGATACCAGCGGTAGCGCCGTTGCTCCTGCAGGCCTTCCTTGACCGCGCCGCGCGCCAGCGCAAACTCGTCGAACCCCGGGAAGCTGACCGCGCGCGGCTGCACGACGCTGCGCAGCTTGACCGGCAGGAAGCTCGCGCCCCCGCCGGCGAGAAAGCTCACCTGCACACCGACGTCCACACGCTCGACATCGACCAGCGGCTTGGCGGGCAGATCGAGCCCGGCGCGCATGAGCGGGACGCGGAACTCCTCAACGCGGAAGGTGCCCGACACGCGCCGCCTGCGCTCGTTGCGCTGCGCGCCGCCCAGGTTGTCCTCCATGATCACCTGATAAGTCCCGGTCTTGGCTTCCTTGGGCAGGTCCCACACCGACTCCGCGCTGTCCTTCGCGTCCCACTTCACCGGCACTTCGTACTTCTGATCGCTGCCGACGTGCTCGATGACGATCTTGTCCGGCAGCGCATCCCACGCGACCAGCCGAAATCCAGCGCGCGCGTGCTGGCGGTAGAAGTGCTTCATGTGCACGCTCTCTCCCGCGCGCAGCAACGTGCGGTCGAACACGGTCGTCGCGATATACGGTCCTTCGTAGCCGAGCTGCGGCAGGTTGAAGCGCCAGCGCGAGATGCCCTCGTTCCAGTCGGACAGCACGAAGCTCACGTCCCCGCTGCGGCGCGCGAACACCATGTACTGCTGGTCGTAGGCACTGAAGCAGCCGGGGAGCCGCCGGCGCTCGGGCAGCTCCTTGCTGATGCGCGCGATGCCGTTGGCATCGGTAAAGCCCTTCCAGTGCTCAACCGCATTGCAGTCCTGGACCGACACCTCGGCCTTGGCCACCGGCATCCCGGTATCGAGTGCGGTGACCCACACCAGCGAGGATTCGCGGCCCTGCTTAAAGTGCACGGCGAGGTTGGTCACTAGAGCGGCGGTCGAGACGTGATAGACCGGCTTGCTGCCGGCGGAGGCGACGCCGCCGAGCAGCGCCTCACCGAGCTTCGGGCTCGCGAGCTCCACCACATAGAAGCCCGGCTGCTTGAGCGGGATCCCGACGACCTCGAACGCTTGAGCGCCGTTCGGCTTGGGGACCTTGATGGCCCGCGTTTCGACCGACGGGCCGAAAATGGACGCCGCCGCGGCGTAGCGTGGTTCCGATTCGCCGTTAGACCGATCGCCCCAGTCCACCCGCTCGGAATCGTTGACGCGTTTCATCCAATCGACGATGCGCTTCGCATCGGCTTCGCCGATCCGAAGCACGCGGCCGGGGATATTCCCGGTCGCGCTCCACTGCCTGCCCCCGACTTCCGCTTCGACATTGCGCATACTGACCGGCAGCGCCGGTTCCGCATTCAGCTCGAGAATCCCGAACTTGGCCGGGAACTTGGCGAGCGGGGGCGCAACGTCGGTCTCGACGCTGAGTGGAAAGCGCTTCTGATTTGAAAGGCGCCGGCCCGCGTCGTCGCGCAGGTCGGCGGGGATGTCGAGCGTGAGCTGCGCCTGCTCCGGGAAAGGCCCGGAAAAGGAGACATCCTCGACCCAGTCGCCAACCTGTTTGGCGTCAGGCAGCGTGGCCTTGTAAATCTTGCCCTGATCGTCGCGTAGCTTGATCTTCGCGGCGCTCGCCCGCGCAATGGGTGCCGAGAAGCCGAGGTGCATGGGCAGGAACGGCAAACACGCCGCTTCGCGGTTCACGCGCTCGCAGGAAAACTTGGCCGAGAACGCCACCCTCACCTTGAACTCGAGCACCTGATCGTGGCTGGTCGGCACCCCGCTGGCCGACTCGATGCCCTGCCCCCACACGAGCCTCAGTTCCGCTTCGCTCGGCAGGCGCCGGGCGCAGCGCAAAACCACCACCGGAAACCTCGCCTCATCGGCGGACTTGAGTTGCTCCGCGCGCGTCCCTCGCAGCAGTTCCCGCTCCGCGACCGCGGCGACGCGCCCGCTCTTGAACAGCGCCCCGAGATAGCGGTCGACGAAATCCTTGCGCGCCTCGAGCAGCTGCAGACGCTCGTCCCCGGTCACGAGCTTGACCGGGATCTTCTCGGTCACGCCCTGCACGTCGCAGTAGGCGTGCCGCGTCACGGAATCCAGCCGGGCCGCCGCATCCAGCGCCAGGATGAACACCTGCTCCTCGTCGGCCTGCTCGTAGCGCTGCGGCAGGTATTCGATGACCGCCGGCCCGCCGGTGGTGAACGAAAAGGTCCCGGGGTCGACCGCGGCGCCGCTGTTGGCCTGGAGCTGCGCCTTCACTTTGAAGCTGCAGCGCACGCCAGCCGGTAGATCGCGCTCGAAGTCGAACACCCAGTTCTTCTGGTCGGCCCAGCGCGCGCTGCCCTGCTCCGGGCAGTCGATGTCGAAGGGCTCCGCCAGGCGCGGATCGCCGAACGCGACCATGGCCTCGGAGAAGCGCGCGGTCACCTGGCGCACGCCCTTGACCTCCCCCTGCGGCGAGAACATCTCCACCTTGGCGGCGAACGCGGGAGCGGAGAGCAAAAGCGCGGCGAGCGCGACAGCGCGTGGCAGGGCCGTCATCGAAAGTCCCCTCGGCGGCGCAGCACTCAAGCTGCGAAACAGGCGCGCTAGTTTAGAACCTATCTCGGCAGCCTGCGCGTGTACGCCGGGCGAAGATCGCGATGCTGCGCCGCGGCAGGCACCGTGATCGCCGACGCTGTTGCGCGAAAGCACCATCGCCTCGAACGGAATGCAAACATGACATTTAGGTTTGCCTTGAGCCGTTCCAGAGCGTGTGTTAGCTTGAGAAATCCCCATCGTTTGCCGCTCGCGCACATACGATCGGGTCTCCACCCCACGGGTGGCCGGCACTATAAAAGAGGAGACAACCAACATGATTCCAGCCGGATTCGACTATCACGCCCCACGTACCCTCGCCGACGCCATCAAGCTTCTCGGAGACCTTGGCCCGGACGCCAGGCTGCTGGCCGGGGGCCACAGCCTGCTGCCGATGATGAAGCTGCGCTTCGCCGAACCGCCCCACCTCGTCGACCTCGGCAAAATCCCAGAGCTGCGCGGCATCGCGCAGGTCGGCAACGAGATCCACGTCGGTGCGATGACGACCGAGCACGATCTGCTTCGCTCCGCGCTCCTCGCCGAAAAGGTCCCGCTCCTGGTCGAGGGCACGAGCTGGATCGCCGATCCGCAGGTGCGCTACAAGGGCACGATCGGCGGCGACATCTCGCACGGCGACCCCGGCAACGATCATCCGGCTTTGATGCTGGCGCTGGATGCGTCATTCGTTCTGAAGGGGCCACGCGGCGAGCGCGTCGTCAAGGCCGACGGCTACTTCCTCGGGCTGTACTCGACGCTGCTGGAACCTGGCGAGATCCTGACGCAGATCCGCATTCCGCTGCCGGCCGCAGGCACGGGCTGGTCGTATCAGAAACTCAAACGGAAGACCGGCGACTTTGCCACCGCTGCGACCGCGGTCTTGCTGCAGATGAAGGGGAACAGTGTCGCGAAGGCTGGCATCGGGCTGACCAACGTGGCACCGACCGCGCTGAGGGCCCGCGCCGCAGAGGACTACCTGGTTGGGAAAGCAATCGACGAGCGCGCCTTGAGCGAAGCGGCGCGCCTGGCGATGAGCATCTGCGACCCGATGCCGGACCAGCGCGGGGACGCAGCCTACAAGACGGCGATGTGCGGCGAAATGACGAGGCGCGCCCTCGCAGCCGCGCACGCGCGCGCGAGCAAGTCGTAGAGCACGGAACTTAAGGGAGACGGCGATGGCCAAGACGTACAAGGTGGCATTCAAGCTCAACGGCAAGGATGTCGCGGCCGAGGTCGAGCCGCGCGAGCTGCTGATCTACACGCTGCGCGAGAAGCTTGCGCATACCGGGCCGCACATCGGTTGCGAGACCACGCACTGTGGTGCCTGCACGGTCGACGTGGACGGCATGTCCGTGAAAGCTTGCACCGTGCTTACGGTGCAGTGCGACGGCTCGCAACTGCTCACGGTCGAAGGATTGGAACAGGGCGGTGTGCTGCATGCGCTCCAGCAGGCTTTCCATGAGGAGCATGGCTTGCAGTGCGGTTACTGCACGCCCGGCATGCTGACCCGCGCCTATCGGCTGCTGCAGGAAAACCCGAATCCGACCGAGCACGACATCCGCTACGGCATATCCGGCAACCTGTGCCGCTGCACCGGTTACCAGAACATCGTGAAGGCGGTTCAGTCCGCCGCACGCAAGCTGGCGGCGACCGCGGCCAAAGCAGCGTGACGCGCCAGACACCGAAGCGCACACCGAGAACACCATCACACCGAACACAACGGAGACCCACATGGGCGACCTGTCGGACATCAAAGAACGCGAGGAAAAACTCCAGGGCATGGGCACCTCACTGCTGCGCAAGGAAGATGCGAAGTTCATTCGCGGCCAGGGTGCGTACATCGACGACATCAAGCTTCCGGGCATGCTGTTCGGCGCGATCGTGCGGAGCCCCTACGCGCACGCGCGCATCAAGTCGATCAACAAATCCAAGGCGCTCGCCACGCCCGGCGTGGTTGCAGTGCTGGTAGCCGATGACCTGAAGCCCGTGAATCTGCACTGGATGCCCACCGTCGGCGGCGATGTGCAAGCGGTGCTGGCCGACAAGAAGGTGCACTTCCAGCTACAAGAGGTGGCGATGGTGCTGGCCTCCGATCGCTACGCGGCCTACGACGGCGCGGCAGCGGTCGAGGTGGACTACGAGGAGCTGCCGGCGATCATCGACCCGAAGAAGTCGCTGGCCAAGGATGCGGTGATCATCCGCGAAGACATCGCCGACAAGAAAGAAGTCGGTCATGGTCCACGGACGCATCCTAACCACATCTTCACGTGGGAGTCGGGCGACAAAGCTGCAGCGGATGCGGCTTTCTCTGGCGCCGCGGTCACGGTGCGCGAAGAGATCCTCAACCCGCGCGTGCACCCCTGCCCGCTCGAGACTTGCGGCTGCGTCGCCTCGTTCAACAAGGCCACCGGCAATCTGACGCTGTATGTAACCAGCCAGATTCCGCACCTGCTGCGCACCGTGCTGGCGATGTTGTCGGGCATCGCCGAGAGCAAGATTCGCGTGGTCGGTGGCGACATCGGCGGCGGCTTCGGGAACAAGGTGCCGATTTACCCCGGATACGTAGTCGCCACCGTCGCGTCGATCGTCACGGGCGTGCCGATCAAGTGGATCGAGTCGCGCATCGACAATATCTCGACCACGGGGTTTGCCCGCGACTACCACTGCGTCGGTGAGCTTGCCGCCGACAAGGACGGCCGCATCAAGGGTCTGCGGTTCACGGCGATCGCGGATCACGGCGCATTCAACTCGCACGTATCCGCGGCCAAGCTGCCCGCGGGACTGTTCTCGATCTGCACCGGTTCCTACGCGATCCCCAACGCCTATTGCCGCGTGGACGCCGTCTATACCAACAAGGCACCGGGCGGTGTTGCGTATCGCTGCTCGCTGCGGGTCACCGAAGCGGTGTACCTGATCGAGCGCATGATGGACGTGCTCGCGCACAAAATGGGCGTCGACAAGGCCGAGATCCGTCGCCGCAACTTCGTCCAGCCCGAGCAGTTCCCGTACACGACCTCGTTCGGCTGGACGCTCGACTCGGGTGCCTACCACACGGCGCTCGAGAAGGTGCTCAAGGCGGTGGACTACGACGGCCTGCGCCGCGAGCAGGCCGCGAAGCGCGCGGACCCGAGCTCTCCGAGCTTGATGGGCATCGGTATAGCGACCTTCACCGAGATCGTCGGTGCCGGGCCGACCAAGGTGTGCGACATCCTGGGCATCGGCCTGTTCGACAGCTGCGAGATTCGGGTTCATCCGACCGGCGGCGTCATCGCCCGCCTGGGCACGATGAGCCAGGGCCAGGGTCACGCGACCACCTATGCGCAGATCATCGCGACCGAGCTGGGCCTGCCCGCCAGCGATATCGTCGTCGAGGAAGGCGATACCGACAAGTCGCCCTACGGCGCGGGCACTTGGGGCTCGCGCTCGACGCCGGTCTCAGGCGCGGCCACCGCGCAGGCTGCTCGCAAGATCAAGGAAAAGGCCAAGAAGATCGCCGCGCATCTGCTCGAGGTCGCCGAGGGCGATCTCGAATGGGAGATCGACCGCTTCAAGGTCAAGGGCAACCCCAGCCAGGCGAAGACGATGAAGGAGATCTGCCTGGTTGCGCACACCGGCAACCTGCCGGCAGGCATGGAGCAAGGCCTGAACGCGGTGACCTACTACGACCCGCCGAATCTGACGTTCCCGTTCGGCGCTTACCTTTGCGTGGTCGACATCGACAAGTTCACCGGCGAGGTCAAGGTACGCCGCTTCTATGCGCTCGACGACTGCGGCACGCGCATCAACCCGATGATCATCGAAGGTCAGATCCACGGCGGGTTGACCGAGGCCTTCGCAGTCGCAATGGGTCAGCAGCTCCCCTTCGACGAGAACGGCAACCATCTCGGCAATAGCCTGCTCGACTACTTCCTTCCGACCGCGATGGAGACACCGCACTGGGAGACCGATCACACCGTCACGCCCTGCCCGCACCATCCGATCGGGGCCAAGGGCGTGGCTGAATCGCCGCACGTCGGCGGCATTCCGTGCTTCAGCAACGCGGTGATCGATGCGTTCGCCCACCTGGGTATCAGCCACATGGACATGCCGCACAGCGCGTACCGCGTCTGGCAGCAATGCAATGCACTGGGGGTCAACAAGCGATGAAGGGGGAGAAACTCCCCTCCTGCCCGAGGAGGGGTGGCACGCGCAGCGTGACGGGGTGGTGGGAGAGACGAAGTGCCGACGCTTGCCTTGGCGAAAGCGCGTTCCTGCATTTTGCAAGCTAGGCGCGCATGAAAGTCCAGCTCGAGAAGACGTTTCCCCTGCCCGCCTCGGCCGACACGGCGTGGGAGCTGCTGCGCAACATTGAGGCCGTGGCCGGATGCATGCCCGGCGCGAGCATCACCGAGCGCGTCGACGAGCGGCATTA
>DASPUW010000470.1:0-4504 GCA_035622675.1 Burkholderiales bacterium
CGACGGAAGCGTCACGAACGTGCAGATCCTCGCGGCGGAACCGGCGGGCGTGTTCGAGGAAGCCGTCCTGACCGCGGTCCGCCAGTACAAATTCAAAAGAGATGGCACGACATATCAGGCGGACCAGGAGGTCGTGTTCAAGATCGACGACTGATTGTTCGTGATCCGCGTTTGGAAGTCGCTGGTGCTCGCGAGTCCCGGTCTGACGAATCACGAGTCACGGCGTCACAGCAGTCCCCGCTCGGCAAAGGACATCGCGCTCGAGCCGCCCACGATGAAGTGATCGAGCACCTTGACGTCGACCAAAGCCAGGGCCTGCTTGAGCGCTTGCGTCAGAACTTCGTCGGCCCGGCTGGGCTCGGCCAGCCCCGAGGGATGATTGTGTGCAAAGACTACCGCCGCGGCGTTGCTCTTGAGCGCACGCTTCACGACTTCACGCGGGAAAACCGATGTCTGCGTCAGCGTTCCGCTGGACAGCTCCTCGACTGCGAGCACGCGGTTCTGAGCGTCGAGAAAGATACCCAGGAACGATTCCTTGTCCTGACTGCGCAGCGTGAGCCGTAGGAAATCGCGCACCGTCCTGGGTGAGTTCAGGTTCAGGCCCGGCTTGATCTGCTCTTGCAGCGCCCGGCGTGCGAGCTCGATGACAGCCTGCAGCTGAACGGCCTTGGCGTTGCCGAGCCCTTTGATCGCCAGCAGGCGGTCCAGGTCTGCGCTGAACAGGGACGAGAGGTTGCCGCACTCCTGCAGCAGCTCACGCCCGAGATCCACCGCGCTCTTGCCGCGCATGCCGGTGCGCAGCACGATGGCGAGCAGCTCCGCCGTACTGAGCGCCGCCGCGCCCCTCTCCCGCAGCTTCTCTCTCGGCCGCTCGCCCTCCGGCCAATCGTTGATCGCCATGTGCTCGCGCGCAGCCAGCAAAACCGTGTATTGGGTTTGCGGGTGTATATTACACGTCCCAGGTTGACTTTCCGGTGCTGTAAGAATGGCTTCGAAGTCCACGCGCCGCGTCCTGCTCGGAGTGACCGGCGGGATCGCGGCCTACAAAGCGGCTGAGCTGTGCCGTCTGCTCACGCAGGACGGCTCGGATGTACAGGTGGTCATGACGCCGGCCGCATGTCGCTTTATCACGGACACGACCATGCAGGCGCTGTCCGGCAAGGCCGTGCTCACCGATTTGTGGGATTCGCGGCCGGCGAGCGGCATGCCCCACATCGAGCTCACACGCGATCGCGACATCATCGTGGTTGCACCTGCCAGCGCGGACTTTCTCGCCAAGCTTGCGGCGGGGCTGGCAGACGACCTGCTCTCGACTCTGTGCCTCGCGCGCGAGTGTCCACTCCTCGTCGCGCCCGCGATGAACCGGCAGATGTGGGAAAGTCCTGCTACGCAGCGCAACTTGCGGGCGCTGGGCGGCGACGGCGTGCGCATTGCCGGACCCGCGAGCGGCGACCAGGCGTGCGGCGAGGTGGGCCCCGGTCGCATGCTCGAGGCCGAGGAAATCTACCGTGAAATCATTGCGGCTCTGCAGCCGGCTGTGCTCGCCGGAGTGCGCGTGCTGGTGACGGCTGGCCCGACTTTCGAGGCCATCGACGCCGTGCGCGGCATCACTAACCGCAGCTCGGGGCGCATGGGGTACGCGATCGCTCAAGCCGCGATCGATGCGGGGGCGGACGTGACATTGGTGTCGGGGCCTACTGCACTGTCCGCACCGGCGCGGGCGCGTCTCGTGCCGGTGGTGTCCGCGCAGGAGATGCTGGACGCGGTGAACGCCAACGTCGCCGACTGCGAGATCTTCGTGAGCGTCGCAGCGGTGGCGGACTATCGCGTCGCGAGACCCGCCTCGCACAAGATGAAGAAGAGCGACGAGACGCTCACGCTCGAGCTGGAACCGACAGTCGACATTCTTGCGAGCGTCGCCAAGCGCCCGGATCCTCCGTTCTGCGTGGGCTTCGCGGTGGAGAGCCAGGACCTGGAGCGCCTCGCCGAGGACAAGCGCCGGCGCAAGAAGCTGCCGCTGCTCGCAGCCAATCTGGCGCAGGACGCGATCGGCAGCGAGGAGAGCGAGCTGGTCCTGCTCGACGAGAGCGGGCAGCATCGGCTCGCGAGAGCGCCCAAGGCGGTGCAGGCACGCCGGCTGGTCGAGCACATCGCGCGCTTGTTTCGCAGCGGAGCGTCGGTCAAGCTCAAGGCCGTGCGGCGCTAGCGCCGCAGCAGCTCACGCCCAGCTGGGGCCTCCGTGCGCACGATCGACGTGAAGATCCTCGATGCGCGCCTCGCGCAGAGCATGCCGGCTTACGCTACCCCCGGCTCGGCCGGCCTGGATCTGCGTGCCTGCATCGAGCACGCGATCGAGGTGAAGCCTGGACAGACCGAGCTGGTGCCCACCGGAATGGCGGTGAACCTGGCCGACGCCGGCCTTGCGGGCGTGGTGCTGCCGCGGTCGGGATTGGGGCATAAGCACGGCATCGTGCTGGGAAACCTCGTCGGCCTGATCGACTCCGACTACCAGGGGCAGATCTTCGTTTCGCTGTGGAACCGTGGAAACGAGGTCTTCACGCTGACCCCCATGCAACGCATCGCCCAGCTCGTGTTTGTCCCCGTGGTGCAGGTACAGTTGAACCCGGTGGAAGCCTTCCCCGAGAGTGGACGCGGCACCGGCGGTTTCGGAAGCACCGGAAAGAGCTGAAGCCGCTGCCGCCGCGCGCTACGCGATAGACGCGCGGTGCGAGCGCTCATTACTCCTTGTGCGGGTCCGGGATCTCGCCCGCCGAGATCCGGCGGACCTCCTCCCAGCGCAGGAATGTGACCACGCTCAAGATCTCCTCCGCGGTCATGGTCGTCCCGAACGCACCCATCGTGCCGCCCAGAGAGCGATTGCTGACGCCGCTGGCGATGGTCGCAAAGATCTCCGCATTGGTGTTGCCGGTGTAGCGGAACTTGCCACACGTCAGGCAGGGTCCCTTGCCGCCGTGACCGTCGCCGCCGTGGCAGAACGAGCATCGCTGCGCATACTTGGCCCTGCCATCCTCCACGACTTTCAGGTCGTTGGTTGGCACTTCGAGGTCCTTCTCGTTCGCTTTGTACTGGGCCGCCGCGCGCTGCACGACGCCCAGGCTCAAACCGATGACCACGACCAGCGCCAGCAGTAAGCCGCCCGCTGGATTGCCGAACCGCCTTGTTATGAGATGCGACATGGTCGTCCCCGGGTAAGTCCCGCGCTAGGAAATCGGCGGATAGAAAGGCACGCCGTAGCTCTCCAGGATCTGCTTCACTTTGCCGTCGCTCAGCAGCGTGCTGATGCCCTGGTTCACGAACTCGAGCAGGCTCTGGTCCTCCTTGCGCACCGCGAACCTGCTGTTGAAACGGTGCTCGGGCAGCGGGACGTAGCCATCCACCATGTGGAACTTCGCGTCGGGGAACTCCTGCTTCGCCACCGCGATGGCGGTCGCCCACACCATGCTGGCGTCGACCTCGCCCTTTGCCATCCCTTCCATGATGCGCCGGTTCCCCAGATACAGCTCACGCGGGATGTTGTTGCTGAACATGTAGTCATCGATGGGGGTCGACATCGACACACCCACCTTGATGTGGTTGTCCTTCAATTCCTGCAGCGACTTCATGCTGTCGGCTTTGCCCTGCACCACCAGGACGTAGCCCAGGCTGATGTACGGGGTGGTGAACACCAGCTTGCCCGGCAGCGCATCGTCCTCACGGTTGTCGGACAGGCCAAGGAAGACGTCGCAACGCTTAGCGAAGATCGAGCTGCGGAAAGCCCTGCCGAGCCCGCCTCGCGTCCCGGTGTCGGCCCAGTAGATCTCGGCGCGCATGCCGCCCAGCTTCGCGATCTGCTGAAAGATTTCGATATCGAATCCCGGCGGCACCGCACTCTTGTCCGAGTACGGCCAATCGTACGGATCGGCGCACGCGGTGAGCACACCCTTGGCTTTGGCGCGCGCCAGGGTGTCTTTGATCTCGTCGGGGTCCTGCGCCTGCTGCGCCCGGCCAGAGCCGAGAACGAACAGGGCGGCCAAGCCGAACGCCCAAAAAACAGTCCTCCGGAACTTTTGCTCCTTCATAAACCCTCAATGTTCCCTTTCTGGTGCATGCTCCCTTTCGCTGCCCGATCTTCGCACAGACCGCGCTGCCATTGCCAGCGATTGCGAGCGGGAAAATGCTGAGGGAGGGCATCGCTGCCCTCCCCCGCGATCTCGCCACCGAGATTGTCGATGGCTAAGAGTTGTCGACAGCCTGCGTGATCAATCCAGCGCGAACACCATCAGACCGCCGCCCTTCTGGTGCGTCTTGAGAAAGTCTGCATAGTACAGGGGCCAGATCCCGCCGCCGCCCGCACCCCACACGATGGCAACGTATTGCTTACCGTTGGCGGTGTAGGTGGTGGGGTTGCCATGGATGCCGGAACCGACCTGGAAGGCCCACAGATCCGCGCCGGTTTCATCGTCCAGGGCGTGGAAGTAACCCTCCGGATCGCCGTAGAAAGCAA
>DASPUW010000471.1:0-11578 GCA_035622675.1 Burkholderiales bacterium
GCTGGCTTCGCAGCGGCCGAAGTCTTGTATGGCGAGGATGGCACCGTGCGCGGGGTCGCGACCGGCGACCTCGGTTTCGGCCGCGATGGGCGGCCAACCGACCGCTACCAGACCGGCATGGAGCTGCACGCCAGGCAAACCATCTTCGCGGAAGGCTGTCGAGGCTCGCTCACCAAGCGGCTGTTCGAGCGCTTCGACTTGCGCGCGGGGGTCGATCCGCAGACCTATGGCATCGGCATCAAGGAGCTCTGGGAGGTGCAGCCCAGCAGGCATCAAGCCGGTCTGGTCGTGCACACGATCGGCTGGCCGCTCACGCCGGCCACCTACGGCGGTTCGTTTCTCTATCACCTGGAGGACAACCAGGTCGCCGTCGGCTTTGTCGTCGGGCTCGACTACCGCAACCCGTATCTGTCGCCGTTCGAGGAGTTCCAGCGCTTCAAGACGCATCCGGCGATCCGGCCCACTTTCGAGCACGCGCGGCGCGTCTCGTACGGCGCGCGCGCTCTCTCGGAGGGTGGCTTCCAGTCGATCCCCAGGCTCAGCTTTCCCGGCGGCGTGCTGGTGGGAGATACGGCCGGTTTTCTCAACGTGCCCAAGATCAAGGGCACGCACACCGCCATGAAGTCGGGGATGATTGCAGCCGAAGCGGTGTTCGAGCATCTCGCAAGCGGCAGCGGCGCCGAAGTCAGCGGCTACGCAGAGCGGCTGCGCGGCTCCTGGGTGCATGAGGAGCTGTACCGGGTGCGTAATATCCGCCCGTCGTTCCGTTGGGGCCTGTTCGGTGCGCTCGCTTATTCGGCGCTGGACACGTACGTGCTTCGCGGCAGAGCCCCGTGGACGCTGCGCAACCACGCCGACCACACCCGGCTGCGCAAGGCTTTCGACAGCAGGCCGATCGACTATCCCAAGCCTGACGGCACAGTGAGCTTCGACCGCTTGTCCTCGGTGTTCATCTCCAATACCAACCACGAGGAAGACCAGCTCTCGCATCTGCGGCTCAAGGATGCGTCGGTGCCGATTCATGTCAACCTCGAGCTGTACGACGCGCCCGAGCAGCGCTATTGCCCGGCCGGCGTATACGAGATCGTGCGCGATGCCGGGGGGCACCATCCCCGGCTGCAGATCAACGCGCAGAACTGCGTGCACTGCAAGACCTGTGACATCAAAGACCCGACGCAGAACATCGACTGGGTAGTGCCGGAGGGCGGCGGCGGGCCCAACTATCCCAACATGTAGCGTGTCTCCGCATTCCGGCGCGGCACGAAACTCATTTCGCGACCCCATGACCTCTCGCATCCTTTACCGCGGCTTGCTGGCCGTGCGCTCAGCCGCGTGGCTGCTCGCCGCGCTGCTTGCCGTCGTCCCGGCCGCAGCGCGGCAGCTGCCCGACTCGACCTCCTGGCCTCAGGATCACAGCGATCTCAAGCCCGATCCAACTGTCGTCTATGGGCGGCTCGACAACGGCATGCGCTACGTGCTGATGCCCAACGACACACCGAAGGGGCGCATCAGCATGCGCCTGCTGGTGGCGGCAGGTTCGCTCATGGAGACTGAAGATCAGCGCGGCCTCGCGCATTTTCTCGAGCACATGGCGTTCAAAGGCTCGCAGAACATGCCGGCCGGCGATCTCGTGCAGTACCTGCAGCGCCTCGGCATGGCCTTCGGCGCGGACACCAATGCGCACACCAGCTTCGAGGAGACCGTATACCAGCTCGAGCTGGCGTCCAACGACTTCGGGCTGGTGGACAAGAGCCTCACGGTGATGCGCGAGGCGGCCGATCGCCTCCTCATTCTGGGCGCGGAAGTCGACCGGGAGCGCGGTGTGATCTTGAGCGAAAAGCGCCTGCGCGACACACCGGAATACCGCGCTACCGTCGACAATCTGGGTTTTCTGCTGCCGGACTCGCTCATTCCGCAGCGCTTCCCGATCGGGCTGGACTCCGTCATCGAGACCGCGCCGCGCCAGCGCCTGGTCGACTTCTATCACACCTGGTACCGCCCCGAACGCATGACGCTGGTCGTAGTCGGCGCCGTCGACACCAGCGCGTTCGCGGAGCAGATCAAAGGGCATTTCGCATCGATGCGCGCGAGCACCCCCCCGCCGGCGAATCCCGACCTCGGCACGGTCGCTGCGCGCGGGGCCGCGGCCCGGTTGTACAGCGATCCCGACGGGCAGACGCGAGTGTCTTTGGAGAGCGTAAGCTATGCGGATCCCGGTACCGACACCCGCGCGAGCCGCGAACGCGACATCGCGCTCTATCTCGCGAACGGCGTGCTGACGCGCCGGCTCGCCAGCCTCGCGCTGCAGGGCAACGCCGGCTTCACCAATGGTTCCGCCCAGGCGAACGACCTGCTGCGCTTTGCGCGCATCGGGTCGGTATCCATGGAATGCAAGCCCGACCAGTGGAAGTCCGCCGTAGCCATCGCGGAGCAGGAACTGCGGCGCGCGCTGACGTACGGGTTCACGGCCGCCGAGATGGAGGAGCAGAAGAAGAATCTGCTGTCCATGTTCGAGCAGCAGGCGAAGGGCGCAGCGACGCGCGAATCGCACGAGCTCGCCGACGATCTCGTCGAACATCTGAGCGAGTTCAATGTCTTCACCGATCCCGCCTACGATCTGGCGGAGCTTCAGCGCGTGCTCCCGGGCATCACGTCGGAGCGCGCGATGCAGGCATTGCGCGGCCTGTGGCAGCCCGGCGGCGGCCCGCTGGTGTTCGTGAGCGGCCCGATCACGCTCGAGCATCCCGAGGCCGAGATCCTGCAGGTGCTCGCGTCGAGCCAGGCCGTGCCCGTCGCACCGCCGAAGGACGGCACCGAGCAGAAGTTTGCGTACACCGACTTCGGCACGCCCACAGTGGTCGCCGAGCGCAAGGTCGCGCCGGCACTGGACGTGATCCAGGTGCGCTTCGGAAACAACGTGCGGCTGAATCTCAAGCGCACGACCTTCGAGGCGAATGCAGTCCTAGTCGGCATCCGGTTCAGCGGCGGACGCCTGGAGCTGCCGCGCGACAAGCCGGCGCTGAAGCTGCTGGCGGATCAGGCCTTCGTGAGCGGTGGTCTGCAGAAGCACAGCTATGACGAGCTCAACCGGATCACAGCCGGGCGCAACGTAAGCCTCGACTTCAACGTCGAAGACGACGCGTTCGTCTTCACCGGACGCACGACGCCGGACGACCTCACGCTCCAACTGCAGATCATGGCGGCCTACTTCACCGCGCCCGGTTACCGCGCTGAGGCGCTGGACCGCTTCCGCCAATCGCTCGCCGCGCTGTACCTGAACCTGACCCGCACGCCGGGGGGTGTGCAGCAGTCGCAGGTGGCCCGCTATCTGCGCGACGGCGATCCGCGCTTCGGTTATCCCGATCGCGCGGAAGCGGCGGCGTCCACCTTCGAGCAGCTTCGGGCCTGGCTAGCCACGCCGCTCGCGACCGGCTACCTGGAGATCTCGCTGGTCGGGGATTTCGATCCGGAGGCAGCGCTGCAGGCCATCGCGTCCACTTTCGGCAGCCTGCCGACGCGCGACGCCCAGAAGCCGCCCTACACCGCAGAGCGGGAGGTGCACTTTCCGGGCGGGCGGCGGCTCGCGACATTCACTTTCGAGGGGCGCGATCAGAAAGCGTACGCCTCCGTCTACTGGCCGACGACTGACTTCAGTCACACCACCGAAGTGCGCCGGCTGTTCGTGCTCGCCAAAGTCCTGGAAGGCCGCATTCTGGAGCGTATCCGCGTGCAGGAAGGGCTGTCATACACCGCGCAAAGCGCCAACCTGCCCAGCATCGCTTTTCCCGGTTACGGCGTGCTGTACGCGATAGTGGATGCCACGCCGCCGACGGCTGCTGAGCTCACCCAGCAGATTCGCGACAGCGCTGCCGCGATCACGCGCGAAGGGGCGACGCAGGACGAGCTGGAACGAGCGCGCAATCCGCTGGTGACCACTCTGAAAAAGCTGCTGGCGGACAACAACTACCTGCTCTCCGCCATCGTGTCGGGCTCGCAGGAGCAGCCTGACCGTTTGATTCGCGCCACCACCAGCCTCAAGGAATTGGAGGGGCTTACCGTCGCGGATCTCAACCAGGTGGCGCAGAAGTATCTGCGCTCGTCGGAGGCGCTGCCGGTGGTGGTGGTGCCGAACGAGGCAAGCTCCAAGGCCTCCGGCGCGCAGCCCGCGGCGCGCGAGCCCGCGCTCGCCCGCTAAGCGCACCGGCGCAGCGCAAGACCAAACCCTGAGTTAGCCGCCAAGACGCCAAGGCGCCAAGGAATGCAAGACAGCTCGAAGGTGAATTTCTGTTTGGCCCGAATACGGTCGCGGATTTCGCCACCCAACTCGAATCGATGGTCACAAGACTGGTGCGTTTTTCGTGGCGCCTTGGCGTCTTGGCGGCTCCCCTATGGGTTTAAGTCGGCCTAAGTAGGTTTGGCCGAGCCGCGGGACAAGGCCTGAGCGAGCGGGCCCGCCATCTCGAAGGGGAACACGATCGTGTTGCTCTTGTCGCCGGCGATGACGGTCAGCGTCTGCAGGTAGCGCAGCTGCATCGCCTCGGGCTGCGCAGAGAGGGTCTGCGCGGCTTCGAGCAGCTTCTGTGCGGCCTGCATCTCCGCCTCCGCCAAGATCACCTTGGAGCGCCGCTCGCGCTCGGCTTCGGCCTGGCGGGCCATCGCGCGCACCATGGTCTCGTTCAGGTCGATCGCCTTGATCTCGACCATCGACACTTTGATGCCCCACTGGTCGGTCAGCTCGTCGAGCTGATGCTGGATGTCGAGGTTGAGCTTGTCGCGCTCGGCCAGCATCTCATCGAGCTGGTGCTTACCCAACACCGCGCGCAACGTGGTCTGGGCCAGCTGACTGGTCGCGACGAGGTAGTTCTCCACTTGAATAATCGCCTTCTGCGGATCGACCACACGGAAGTAGATGACCGCGTTGACCTTGACCGAGACGTTGTCGCGCGAGATCACGTCCTGGCTTGGCACATCCATGGTGACGGTGCGCAGTTCCACCCGCACCATCTGCTGGATCGCCGGCCAGACGATCACCAGCCCCGGCCCTTTCACTCGCCAGAACCGGCCGAGCTGGAAGACGACGCCGCGCTCGTACTCGCGCAGCACGCGCACGGAATAGAACAGCAGCGCCGCGATGAAGACCAGTAAGACGATTCCACTGATTCCGCTGAAGCCCTGCATGTTGGTCTCTCCTTTTTCGAGCTCCCCGATCCTCTAGGCATCCGGCTCCACATCCAGCACCAGGCCGTCGATGCGCGTGACGCGCACCTTCTGCCCGGGGCGCAGCTCGGCACGGCTGCGCACCTTCCACACTTCGCTCTGCACCCGCGCCCACCACTGACCGTTCGCCTGCTGCATGATCTCGCCTGGCGCTCCGAGCAGCGCCTCGCGCCCGGTCACGATGGGTCGACGCCGCGCGCGCAACGCCATCCCGATCACCACCATAAAGAACGCCGCCGTGACGGCCGAGACAGATGCGATCAGCGTCCACGGGATGTCGTAGCCGGGCATGTCGGTCTCGATCAGCATCACAGATCCCAGCACGAAAGCAATCACGCCGCCGACGCCGAGCGCCCCGTACGACGTGACGAACAGTTCGGTCACCATGAAACCAATGCCCAGGACGATCAGCGCCAGCCCCGCGTAGTTTACGGGCAGGAGCTGGAAGGCATACAGCGCGACCAGCAGGCAGATGCCGCCCACGACGCCAGGCAACACCAATCCGGGGTTGTAGAACTCGAACAGCAACCCATAGATGCCGAGCAGCATGAGGATGTAGGCGATGCTTGGATCGGTGATGACCGCCAGCAGCCGGCTGCGCCAGTCGGGCTCGATGCGCACGAGCTCCGCGCCGTCGGTGTTCAGCGTGCGCTTCTGCCCCTGGATCTCGAAGGTCTTCGCGTTCACCTTCTTCATCAGATCCGCCACGTCGGAGGCGATGAGGTCGGCGACCTTGATCTTCACGGCATCTTCCGCAGGCAAGCTCACCGCCTCGCGCACAGCTTTCTCCCCCCACTCCGCATTGCGTCCGCGCAGCTCAGCCAGGCTGCGCATGTACGCGGAAGCATCGTGGATGGCTTTCCGGCTCATCGCGTCGCCGGGCTCCGGCGCACCCTTCTCCCCGCGCTTCTTGGCGGCATTCTTGTCTGGTTTCTTTCCCTCGTCGGACTTGGGCTTTTCGTCCGGTTTGGACGGCTCCCCGCCGGGTCCACCGATCTGCACTGGCGTCGCCGCACCCAGGTTCGTGGCCGGCGCCATTGCGGCGATGTGGCTCGCGTACAGAATGTAGGTGCCTGCGCTCGCGGCGCGCGCTCCGCTCGGGGCCACGTAGACGGCCACCGGGATCGGCGAGGCGAGGATGTCCTTGATGATGCCGCGCATCGAGGTGTCGAGCCCGCCCGGGGTGTCCACCTGGAGCACGACCAGTTGCGCACCCTGCTTGACGGCGTGGTCCAGCCCGCGATGAAAATAGTCGGCGGTCGCCGGGCTGATCGCGCCATTCACGGTGAGCACGACCACGGGAGCTGGCGCCGCGGAAGCGCTCGAGAGCAGCAGGAAGCTAAGCAGAGCGAGCAGCAAGCGCATGGATGGAACGCCGAGGACCCTGCGGGTCAATATAGACCCATTCCGCCGCTCACGCATTCCTCAACTACTCCAACCGCGGAGGCGCAGATAGCGCGGAGAAAACCCAAATCGGGATGAGCCGCCAAGGCGCCACGACGCCAAGAGCAACAACACCGATTCGGCTACGAGCGACGGGAACGTACCGGACGTCACACCGTAACGTCACTCGAGGCTTGTTTCTGATCTTCCTTGGCGTCGTGGCGCCTTGGCGGCCTTTGTTCGCCCTTGGTCTATGCGGTTCAACTCTCGGGGTCGATGAGCACCCCGGGATTGAGCATGCCTTTGGGGTCGAGGCGCTTCTTGGCCGCCTTCAGCGCGCTCGCGAACAGGTCAGGCCGCTGACCGTCGTACCAGCGCCGGTGGTCGCGACCCACGGCGTGATGGTGCGTGATAGTCCCCCCGAGGCGCATGAGCACATCGGATGCCGCGGTCTTGATGGCCCAGGCCTGCTCCATCAAACGCCCCTTGTCGCCCAGCGCGTGCCAGGAGAAATAGGGTGCGGGTCCGTCGGGGTAGACATGGGTAAACCGACAGGTGACGAGTCCGGGCCGTCCCGTGACCTGCCGGATCGCCGTCTCAGTGGCAGCTTTGACCTGCGCGTGGAAATCGGTGAAACGCTCCCACGTGATCGCGGTCTCGAATGTCTCGGTGATGATGCCGCGGGGCGTGAGCACCTCCCGGTTGTAAGGCATGCGCAGAAAGCTGTCGCGCCACTGCCCGGCGGCGCCCTGCCGCTGTGCTCCCTCTTTCGTGACAGCCTGTTGATCGTACTGGCCACCGTAAGCGCGGACGATCTCCAGGACGCGGGCGAGCGAGGCGTCCATCGAGCGGTCGGCGGATTCGAAGGCGAGCACCAGTACGGAATGGGTGCCGTCGCCGGCGCCATTCACTCGTGCTTCGCCTTCATCGAGCAGCCTGCAGTTCGCCGGATACAGATGGGCCTGCGCAATGCCGCGCACGGCCTCGGCCGCGCGGTAGAAGTCCTCGAAACGCACACTGGTGGCGGCGCGGAAGGTCGGACGCGGGCGCAGCCGCATCCAGGCCTCTGTGATGATGCCGAGGATGCCCTCCGACCCGATGAACATGCGATCGGGGCTCGGGCCTGCGCCGGATCCCGGCAGCCGCAGCGACTGCACGATCCCCGTCGGCGTAACCACCCGCAGGCTCTCTACGAAGTCGTCGATGTGCGTGTAGAGCGTGGCGTAGTGCCCGCCTCCCCGCGTGGCGATCCAGCCGCCCAGCGTAGAGAACTCGAAGGATTGCGGAAAGTGCCGCAGCGTGAGGCCACTCGGTTTGAGCTGGTTCTCCAGCGACGGCCCGTACACACCGCCCTGAATGCGCGCCGCCTGCGAGGTCTGATCGATCTCGAGCACGCGATCGAGATGCTTCAGGTCGATGGTCACGATCGGCCGGTCGGTGCGCGGCGGCTCCACACCCGCCACCACGCTGGAGCCGCCGCCCCACGGAATGACGACGGCATCGATCGAGCCGCACCAGTCCAGCACCGCGATCAACTCCGCTTCGCTGCGCGGAAAGGCAATCGCGTCGGGCGGGTTCGGGAAATCGCGCGCAAAGGCACGGACGCTGTCGAAGAACGACTTGCCGTAGCTGTGCAGCAGCCGCTCGTAGTGGTCGCTCGAGCACACCGCGCTCAGCGCCGCGGGCCCCCGCACGCGGGGCTCGCGCAAATTCACGTCCTCGGCGCGCGGCTCCGGCACTGCGTCGAAGCCACCGACCCGGAAATAGGCTGCGTAGGCGGCTTCCAACCGGCCGATCTCGGCGGGAGTCAGGCGCTCGGACTCGTAGCCCCAGCCCCAGAACTTGAGTCTTCCCCCGCTCATTTCGCTCACTCCTGCCGCAGCCAGGTCTGCGAGCGTCCGAAGAGCGAAATGCCGATGTAGGCGCGCACCTCGAGCTTGCGCCCGCCGTCGATCAGCTTCAGCCTGGCGCGGTAGATCCGGCCGATGTTGGGATCGAGCACTTCGCCGCCACTGTAGGTGTCTCCATCGCGGCGCAGGCCCCAGAGGAACACCATGCCGATGATCGGCTGGTCCTTGCGTTCGCCATCGCACCTCCGGCACAGGTGCTTGGGGTCGTCGCCGGGCTGATCGAAGATCTTCTCCACCGAGCCCTCGAAAACGCCGTTGTTGTCCACGATGCGTATCAGCGCGCGCTCCTTCCCGCTCTTGTCGTCGATGGTCTTCCACAGACCCGCAGGTGAACCCGGGTCGGCGCAGGCCACGCAAGCCACGAACAGCGCAGTAACACAGACCGACACGCACGCAAGCGTCCTCATTTGACTCCGGAGCACGCTGCAGGCGCCAGCGGCGGTCAGCGCCGTCACGTCACCACCTCCGGCGGCGCGTTGCGGCGCTTTTCGATCGATTTCCAATCCCACTCGATACCGAGCCCGGGTCGATCAGACGGCAGCGCGTAGCCGTCCTCGATGGCGACGCGCGAGAGCGTGATGTCATCCAGCTGCGGAATGTGCTCCAGCCAGGTGGCGTTGGGCACAGCGCAGCACAGGCCGAGATGGATCTCCATGAGATAGTGCGGACAAACCTGCACGTTGAACGTCTCGGCGAGATGTGCGACCTTGAGCCACGGCGTGATACCGCCCACGCGGCCGACGTCGACTTGAACGATGCTGCAGGCACCGCGCTGCAGGTACTCGCGGAAATGGCTCGGATGATAGAGCGATTCGCCGACGGCGATCGGCAGCGACGTGGAACGGGACAGCAGCACGTGTCCGTTCAGGTCCTCGGCCGGAAGGGGCTCCTCGAACCAGAGCACGTCCAGCGCCTCGTAGTGCCGCGCGCGGCGGATGGCCTCGGACACCGTGAATCCCTGATTGGCGTCGGTCATGATGTCGAAAGACGCTCCCAGCGCCTCGCGCACGGCCGCGAGCCGGGCCACGTCTTCGGAAACATGCGGCCGTCCGATCTTGACCTTGACGCCTCGGAAACCTTTGGCTTTCGCTGCGAGAGCGTTGCGCACAACTTCGTCCGGCTCGAGGTGCAGCCACCCGCCCTCGGTGTCGTAGACCGGCACGCGCCGCTGGGCACCTCCGGCGACGACGTGCAGCGGCAAACCGGCGGCTCGGCAGCGACGATCCCACAGCGCGGTGTCGATCACCGCGAGCGCGATGCTCGTGATCGCGCCGACCGACGTCGCGTGCGTAAAGAAGTAGAGGTCCTTCCAGATCTGCTCCACCATGTCCGGATCCTGACCGACGAGTCGGGGAGCGAGATGGTCGCGCAGGAAGGCGATCACCGACGAGCCGCCGTTTCCGATGGTATACGAGTAACCGGTCCCCTCCGACCCGTCATCGCAGAACAAGCGCAGCATCGGTGTCTCCTGCAGCGAGAAGGTCTGGATCGCATCGCTGCGAGCGACTTTCGGCTTCAGGTCGACCTGAAAGATTTCAGCCCGTGTGATCCTGGCCATGCCTGTCCGTTCCCAGCGTCGATCTGCAATCAGCGCAGGGCTTCGAACACGCCGGCTGCGCCCATGCCTGTTCCGATGCACATGGTGACCATGCCATAGCGCTGCGCGCGACGTTGCAGGCCGTGCACCACCGTCGCGGTCCTGATCGCTCCGGTCGCGCCCAGCGGATGTCCGAGCGCGATGGCGCCGCCGAGCGGGTTGATCTTGCCTGGGTCAAGATCGAGATCGCTGATCACAGCCAGGCTCTGCGCGGCGAAGGCTTCGTTCAGCTCGATCCAGTCCATGTCCTGGTGCTTGAGCCCCACCTGCTTGAGCACTTTGGGGATTGCGAACTTGGGTCCGATGCCCATGATCTCGGGCGGCACGCCCGCCACTGCGAACCCCAGGAAGCGTGCGAGAGGCCGCAGGTTGAAGCGCTTGAGGCTTGCTTCTGAGGCGAGGATCACCGCCGCAGCGCCGTCCGAGGTCTGTGAGCTGTTCCCGGCCGTCACGCTGCCCTTGGCAGCGAACACCGGTTTGAGCTTCGCAAGCACTTCCGGCGTAGTGCCCGCACGCGGACCTTCGTCCACCGCAGCAACGCGCGCGTGATGCTCGATCTCGCTTGCTTCCGGCCACTTCTCGTCGATCCGGTAGGGCGTGATCTCGTCCTTGAACTCGCCCGCCTCGATCGCGGCGAGCGCTTTGCGATGACTCGCGGTCGCGAACTCGTCCTGCGCCTCGCGCGACACTTTCCATTGCTGCGCGACCTTCTCCGCAGTGATACCCATCCCGTAGCCGATGGCGATGTTCTCGTCGCGCTCAAAGACGCGCTCGTTGATCGCGATCTTGTTGCCGCCCATCGGTATCATGCTCATGCTCTCTGCGCCGCCGGCGATCATCACGTCCGCCTCGCCCAGCCGGATGCGGTCGGCGGCCATCGACACCGCCTGCAGACCCGATGAGCAGAAGCGGTTCACCGTGACGCCAGGCACCGTGTTGGGCAGGCCCGCCAGCAGCAAGGCGATGCGTGCCACGTTCATGCCCTGCTCCGCCTCGGGGATGGCACAGCCGACGATGACATCGTCCACCGCAGCGGCATCCAGACCCGGCGCCTGCTTGAGAACGCTCGTCAACGCATGCGCGAGCAGGTCGTCCGGGCGGGTGTTGCGGAACATACCGCGCGGGGCCTTGCCGACCGGTGTGCGCGTGGCCGCTACGATGTAGGCATCCTGCACCTGCTTGGTCATTCACAAACTCCAGAGAAAACGCATCTACCACGAAGGACACGAAGGAACACGAGGGAAAAGCCAGACTAGATGAGTTCCGGGCTCGCGACGCTCATCAAGCATCCTGCACGCACCCAGCATGTTCCAATTGTTTTTCTGTTATGCCCTGTAGTCCTTCGTGTTCCTTCGTGTCCTTCGTGGTAAATGAGGTTCTTGAATCAATTCCGCAACGGCTTGCCCGTCTTGAGCGTGTACTCAATGCGCGCCTGCGTCTTCTCTGTAGCAAGCAGCTCCATGAAGCACGC
>DASPUW010000472.1:0-8369 GCA_035622675.1 Burkholderiales bacterium
CACGCATCAGACGGGTCCCGAGGGGCGCATCGTGAAACGCCTACTCATCGAGGAGGCGATTGAGATCCGCGAGGAGCTTTATGCGAGCTTGGTGGTCGACCGCCGCTCACAATGCGTGGTGCTTATGGCCTCCAGCGAAGGCGGCATGGACATCGAGGAGGTCGCAGCAAAGACGCCCGGTCGAATTCATAAGTCTTACGTCGATCCGCTTGCCGGTCTGGGCGCGGAGCAGGCGGCTGAGGTTGCACGCAAAATTCACGTTCCGGGCGCGCTAACACAACAGGCTGTAGCGTTACTGCAAGGGCTGTACAAGGCGTTCGACGAAACCGACGCGTCGCTGGTGGAGATCAACCCGTTGGCAGTGACCGGTGACGGCCGCGTTTTAGCTTTGGACGCGAAAATGACGTTCGACGACAACGCCCTATTTAGACACCCCGACATCTTGGCGTTGCGCGATTTCGATGAAGAGGACGAAGTCGAGATCGAGGCGTCCAAGTTCGGGTTATCGTACATCTCACTCGACGGCAATATCGGCTGCCTAGTGAATGGCGCTGGTCTCGCGATGGCCACTATGGACATCATCAAGCTCTACGGCGCGTCACCGGCGAATTTTCTCGACGTGGGCGGCGGCGCCAGCGCCGAGAAAGTTACTGAGGCCTTCAAGCTCATGCTCAAGAATCCAAAGGTAGAAGCAATCTTGATCAACATCTTTGGTGGCATCATGAAGTGCGACGTGATCGCCCGTGGCGTGGTGGAGGCGGTGCGGGAGGTGAACCTCTCGGTCCCGTTGGTGGTGCGGCTTGAAGGAACGAACGTTGACCTCGGCAAAAGGATCTTGGCGGACTCCGGCCTCGCCATCATATCTGCAGCGAACATGGCCGACGCCGCTCAAAAAGTTGTTGCTGCGGCCAAGAGACCGTAGATACTAGCCTCTGACTCGTCGTCGCACCCATGTCCATCCTCGTAGACAGGAATACCAGAGTCATTACCCAGGGCATCACGGGCAAGACCGGCCAATTTCACACCCATGCCTGCGCCGCCTACGGCAACGGCAAGAGCTGTTTTGTCGCGGGCGTCACCCCGGGCAAGGGCGGGCAGACGTTCGAAGGCATTCCGATCTTCGATACCGTCGCGGCGGCTAAAGCGGCGACCGGCGCGACGGCGTCGGTCATCTACGTCCCGCCGGCATTCGCCGCCGCGGCCATTGACGAAGCCGTCGCGGCGGGCCTGGAACTGGTGATCTGCATCACCGAAGGCATCCCCGTGCACGACATGATCCGCACGCGCTATGCAATGCGTCACACCAACACCAAGCTGATCGGTCCCAACTGTCCCGGCCTGATAACGCCCGACGAAATCAAGATCGGCATCATGCCGGGCCACATCCACAAGCGCGGGGTGGTGGGAGTGGTCTCGCGCTCCGGTACGCTCACCTACGAGGCAGTCGGTCAGCTGATGGAACTCGGCTTGGGGCAGTCGAGCTGTGTGGGCATCGGAGGGGACCCGGTAAACGGCCTCAAGCATGTTGATGTCATGAAACTGTTCAACGATGATCCTCAGACCGAGGCGGTAATCATGGTCGGCGAGATCGGCGGTACTGACGAAGAGGACTGCGCTCGCTGGATCAAGGACAACATGCGCAAGCCTGTCGTGGGCTTCATCGCGGGGATCACCGCTCCGCCCGGCAAGCGCATGGGCCATGCGGGTGCAATCATCTCCGGCGGGACCGGCAGCGCGGAAGACAAGCTCGCGGTGATGGAGCAGTGCGGAATAAAGGTCACACGCAACCCGGCCGAAATCGGCAAGCTTGCTCGCTCGGCTCTCAAGTGACTTCCTACGGGTCGTCCCGGTGCTAGATCGAGCCGTGCGAGCGACGCTGATCCTCGAGCAATTCCGCTAGGCAGCGCCGGCAATAGCAATTCTGCGGGGCGTCCGGCACCGGGTGCAGTGGTGCCAACTGCGTTGCACACCAGCAAGCTTCGTCGCCGCCAAAGCCGCAGTCGTTGTTTCCTCCGCAGCGGGGGCAGCGCGCCGCGGGTTGTGCCGAGCCATCGACTATCAACGAAGATTCCATCGTACGCTCACATTACGCCTCACCGGACATCTTCGAGGCGGAAGAAGGCTATTCTAGCGTTGTGGGGTAGCACGCACGATCGGGCCTGGCGCAAGGGCGGTCGGGTGATCTGTGCTGGAATCCACATGAGCGACATTCCATCATTTGCCTACGAGGCCCTTTGGGGTGAACGCAGCGTTAGGTCAGTGGCCAACCTCACACGCCGCGATGGCGAAGAGTTTTTCCGGCTTGCACCGCGAGTTCAAATTCGCAGTGCGGTCGAGATCTCGCCGTTGTTGCAAGCGAACGAAACTCTCGCCAGGTTGCGGGAGGGTCATGTGCGCGGCGCAGCGGTGCTCGTACCTTGAACTGTACGCCGTGGCTTGCCGGGTTAGGCGGCAGAGAGCCGATTGTTGGCCCAGGTCAGCCTATCGATCAGGATACGCAGGAAAGCTTTGTTGGCGTCCTTTTGCAAGGCGTCGGAGGCCTGGCTGAGGTCCGCGGCCTTGATCTCGATCACACTGAGCGGCGATAGCGAGACGATCGTCGTCGAGCGTCGCGTATTGGTCTCGCTGAAGTAGAGCATTTCACCGAAGCAGTCGCCGGCGCGCAGAATGTTGAGCAACCGCCCCATCTTGCTGACTTTGGCCTCGCCACCGGTGATGATGTAGAAGCTCTCGCCCGTATCTCCCTCCCGGATGATCGCCTGCTCGGCGGGAAATTTATGCCAGGAGGTGATGCGCAGTGTCTCCCACAGCTCCTGTTCACGGAAGTCCTTGAAGAAGGCCACGCTCTTGAGCGTATTGAACTTCTCCGTGTCTGAGATGGTGTCGCTAGGAACTTCCAAATTGCGGTACGACTGAGTGAGCTCGCGCGAAAAGTCGCTCCAAGTCGAAAAGCGCGCCTCGGGCTCCTTCTCGAGACAGCGCATGACCAGGCTGTCCAGCTCAGCCGACACTTCGCGGCGGAAGGTGCTCGGTGGAACTGCAGGGATGTGAACCACCTGGTACAACAGACTCGCCTTGCTCGAGGCGCGGAACGGCAGTTTCCCAGTCAGCATTTGATACATCACCACACCGAGCGAGTAGATGTCGGTTCGGTAACTCACCTCCTTTTCCTGCACTTGCTCGGGAGACATGTATGCGGGCGAACCGATACCTTTCAGCTGGGTGTGCTCCGCTTCTTCGTAGAGGGCGGCGCCGAAGTCGCTGAGCTTGATATCCGTTTCCTCTTTGATGAGGATGTTGGCGGGCTTGATATCGCAATGGATCACACCGTGCCGCTGTGCGAAGCCGAGCGCCAGGCTGCACTTGAAGATGACCTCGACCACCTTGGTGACAGGCAGTAGATTGGCGACGTCGCAGTAATGCTCGAGCGTCTTGCCATCCACGAACTCCATGACGATGTAGCTCAGGTTCTCATCGCTGACTGCGTCATAGATAGTGAGGATATGCGGATGGAACAGTTTGCCGACCAGCGCTGCCTCGTTCAGAAATACGCGGCGATAACGTCGTCTCAGGTCGGTGTCCTGCGCGGGCTGATTTTTGATGACTTTGATGGCCACCTCGCGATTGGCGAAAGTGTCGCGCGCGAGGTAGACGACGCTGGTCGCGCCGCGGCCGAGCTGGCGCAGGATGGGGTACTTACCGATCTGCTCGGGGAGCGGTTCACTCATGCCGATGCCGGCGGAGAGCTGGGCGGGCGGTCCATGGGATGGGCCACCAACAGCATGGAATCGGCAAAAGACCCTGAAACTTAATGCTTCTCTCGCCGAGCGCTCGATTAGCGCGCAATCTGCGGCACCTTCATGCCCGCTTGCACAGCGGGGCGTGCACCAATCTGATCGTACCAGCGCTTCACCGCTGGAAAGTCAGTCAAATCGACCTTGTGCCATTCGTGTCGTGCGACCCAGGGGTACGTCGCTATGTCGGCAATGGAGTAGTCTGTGGCGAGATACTCGTGCTCCTGCAGGTGCTGGTCCATGACGCCGTACAGGCGGCGCGCCTCTTTCGTGTAGCGCGCAATCGCATAAGGGACCGGCTCCGGAGCGGCGCGCAGGAAGTGATGTACCTGCCCAAAGAAAGGACCCACCCCGCCCATCTGAAACATGAGCCATTGAATGGTCTCGAATTGCTGCGTGATTCGAGTAGGGAAGAAGCGCCCGGTCTTCCAGGCCAGGTACATCAAAATCGCTCCCGACTCGAAGAGCGGGAACGGGCGACCCCCGGGGCCATCCTGATCGACGATCGCCGGGATCTTGCTGTTAGGGTCGATGCTAACGAACTCCGGCTTGAATTGCTCGCCCTTGCCGATATCGACCGGGTGAACCCGATAGGCGAGAGCACATTCCTCAAGCATGATCGAGATCTTCCGGCCGTTCGGAGTGGACCATGTGTACAGATCGATCAAGATGGGCTCCCGAAACGCGCAAAGTAAGCGATTCTACTGGAAGCCGATTACAATCCGGACTCGGGAGGCGTCCAAGTGCTGAAGTGGTTGATCGTCCTCGTTCTCGCCATGTGCCTCATCGGCTGGTTCACGCCGCTGCTCCGACGGCTGGGTCTTGGGCGGCTCCCCGGTGACGTTTATTTCGTGCGCAAAGGCCGCGAGTACAGCTTCCCGCTGACTTCTTCCTTGCTGCTGTCGGGGTTGTTGACCTGGCTGCTCTACCTGTTGCGCTGAGCGACTAGCCGGCTGCTGTAGAGGTGCAGCGCGACCTCAGGCTGACAGTGCCCGCTTCACCGCGTGCACGCGTGCCTCGTGCACTGCCGTTGCGATTTTTTTCGGATCGACCTGCTCTTGAGCGATGACCCCGGCGTCCACAGCCCGGGCCGCTTCCAGAGCGGCGCGCAAGCGCGCTGCTGGCGCATACGGGCGTGCTTCGAATCCCGGTCGACCGTGGAAATCGCTTGCGCACGCGTCGAGCAACAGCTCGAAGCGGTCAGGGCGTCGGAAGGCATCAGCCTTTTCGAGCAGCTTTACGATCGTAGAAGCTTTGAGCTGCTCGCCCAAGTGAATGTCGCCGTGATGACGAGCCGCAAGTACTGCCAGCTCGCGGCAGTCGGTCGGTACGCGCAGGCGCTCACATACCCGCTGAATCAGATCGACACCCCGGGATTCGTGGCCGATGTGGCGCGGCCACTGCTCGCGCGGCGTGCCGCCCTTCCCCAGATCGTGCACCAAGGCCGCAAAGCGGACCGCCAGTGGAAAGCCGCGTGCCGCCGCATAATCGACCACGAGCAGCATGTGCAGACCGGTGTCCACCTCGGGGTGATGCTCCGGTGGCTGCGGCACGCCGAACAAAGCATCCACCTCAGGTAGAACGCGAGCGAGCGCACCGCATACCCGCAGCGCCTCGATCATCAGCGACGGGCGCTGCTCCATCAGCCCACGCGAAATCTCCTGCCAAGCGCGCTCCGGTACCAGATGATCGACCTCGCCGCTGCCCACCATCGCGCGCATGAGCTCCAACGTCTCCGGCGCAATCTCGAATGCGAAGCGGGCCGCGAAGCGCGCCACCCGCAGGATTCGTACAGGATCCTCGGCGAAGGCGGGGCTTACGTGTCGAAGGACACCAGTCTTGAGGTCGTGGGCGCCGCCGTACGGATCGACGAAGTTGCCGTGTTCGTCCTGAGCGATGGCGTTGATGGTGAGGTCTCGCCGAGCCAGGTCCTGCTCCAACGTGACGTCGGGCGCGGCGTAGATTGCGAAACCTTTGTAACCCCGCGCCGTCTTGCGCTCGGTGCGCGCCAAGGCGTATTCTTCTTTCGTCTGCGGGTGCAAGAAGACCGGAAAATCCTTCCCGACCGGACGGAAACCGAGACGCTCCATCTCGCCTGCGTCGCTGCCGACCACTACGTAGTCGTGATCCTTGACGGGCAGCCCGAGCAGCTCGTCCCGTACCGAACCACCCACGCGGTAGATCTTCACCGCTGCGGACCTGCCCTCACGGAATCGCGGGCTCGAACGCCGGGATTACCTCGATCTCGGCCTTGGCCGCTTCGACCCAATCCTGCAGTGCCGGCAGTCCCAACACCGTGTCGGCGTATTGACGCGCGACGGGCGCAAGCTGCACAGCGTAGGTCTTGAAGCGCAGTACGACGGGTGCATACATGGCGTCGGCGGTGGTGAATTCGCCGAACAGGAATGGGCCCGCCACCCCGAACCGCTCCCGGCAATCGATCCACATGCGCTGGATGCGTTCGACGTCTGCAGCGACCTCCACTGTGCGCCCAATGCCCGGGAACGAACCTCGACAGTTCATGCTCATGTTAGACCGCAGGGCGCCGAACCCGGAATGCATTTCGGCGCTGATCGAGCGCGCGACGGCCCGCACCGCGCTGTCCTGTGGCCACAGGCGCCGATCGGGATGGTGCTCCGCGAGGTACTCAGCGATGGCCAGCGAATCCCAGATGGCCAAGCTGCCGTCCAGCAAAACTGGCACCTTGCCGGATGGCGCGTACTTGCGTAGCGACTCCTTGGAACCCGCCACATACAAGGGGATCCGAATCTCGTCGAAGGGTATGCCGGCGTGCTTCATCAGCAACCAGACGCGAAGCGACCACGAGGAGTAGTTCTTGTTGCCGATGACCAGGGTGTATCGAGACATGGCTGGTTTATCTGCGAGCCCGGTAACGGAACCAGCGATAGCGGGTCCGGGGCGTGACGCCCGCCAGATACTCAGGAACGACTGCCTCCAGTGGCGTCGCGGCGAAACCGAACAGCTCTGGGAAAACGCCATCGCAAACGTTGTCGACCCGCATGGAATACACGTTGTCGCGCGTCATCATCGGTCGGGGCAATCGCTCCATCAGCGCTGCAAGGAGCAATGACAGGGGCTGGTTCAAGCCGATGATCGGGCGGCGTATACCCAAAGTGTGGCACACGTACTCCACCAGCTCGCGCAGGGTATAGACCTTCGGCCCGCACAGGTCGTAGCTGTGACCGAAGGTGCGCGCATCGGTCAGACACTCGCTCAAACAGCGCGCAGCGTCCTCCACGAAAATCGGCTGGAACCGAGCCTCGGGCGCGGCCAGCGCGATCGCCGGCAGCAGCCGAGCCAGCCGGGCGAACACATTGA
Organism: Burkholderiales bacterium; assembly: GCA_035622675.1. Taxonomy (GTDB): domain Bacteria; phylum Pseudomonadota; class Gammaproteobacteria; order Burkholderiales; family SHXO01; genus SHXO01. Next base: position 7,134 of record DASPUW010000472.1, read on the forward strand.
GAAAGCGGTCATCGCGCCCGAACATGACCGACGGGCGCAGCACAGTGGTCTGCATCCCGGTCGCCTGCGCCGCGCGGATCTGACTCTCTCCCTCCGCCTTGGAGCGCAGATAGGCGCTGGGTGCATCGAAGGCCGCCTTCAGCGCGCTCACGTGTACCAGGCGTTTTACGCCGACTTCCCGGCACGCGGCCACGATCTTGCGTGGCAGCTCCACGTGGTTACGGTCGAATGTTTCACCGCGTGTCTGATGAAGAATACCCACGAGGTTGATCACCGCATCCGCGGGCCCGACCAGGCGCTCCAGCGCCCTCACGTCGTGGACATCGGCGTTGAAGACATCCACGGTCGGCAGCAAGATAAGCCCCTTGGCGCGCTCCCGCTGGCGTGTGGGCACACGCACGAAGATCTCGCGCGCCGCCAGGCGGCGTACGACATGGCGTCCCAGAAACCCTGAACCGCCGATCACGCAGACAGTTCGAACGTGCATGGTTGCGACCTCGCGAACCCCGGCCGAGGTGGCTGCGCTAACGCGACCGGCTAGTCTTCCGACGATGGCTTGGGAGCCACCTGACCGAGGCGCTGCTTGAGCGGGACAAACGGTTGAGCGAGCAAGCGCGCATAGTACATGGTGTTGCTCATGACCTTGCGCACGTAGTCGCGCGTCTCGCTGAACGGAATGTTTTCCGTGTAGATGGCCCCCTCCAATGGCTGCCCCGCGCGCCAGTCTCGAGCCCGCGTCAAGCCCGCATTATAGGCCGCCGAAACCAGCACAGGATGATTGTCCAGTCCGTCCATCAGTTCGCGCAGATGATACGTGCCGAGGCTGATGTTGGTATCCACGGCATGAACCGAGTAGCGATCCACGCCATGGATACCGAGACGCCTCGCGACCGAGCGTGCGGTCGTCGGCATGAGCTGCATCAGACCCAACGCGCCCGCATTAGAGCGCGCGTCGGCCGAAAAACGACTCTCCTGCCGCACTAATGCGTAGACCCAGGCTTCGTCGAGATCCAGCTGACGAGTGTAATTGCTCAGCACATCTCGGTACGGCGTCGGATAGCGCAGGGTGAAGTCGTGGATCTGCTGCGTCCGCTCAGCAGTATCGATAGACCGTTCGAACCAGCCGTTGCGGCGCGCCACCTCGGAGGCAGCGAGCAATTCCTTGTCCTTGAAGGCGCGCGTCGTCCAACGCCATTCCAAAGCGCCTTCGTAGCGCAGGCCGATCTGGTAGAACTT
>DASPUW010000473.1:0-3389 GCA_035622675.1 Burkholderiales bacterium
AGTCGAAAGCCTGCCTGCCGTCGACGGTCTGGCCGCGGACTTGATTCCCCGCTCGCTGCTGCGGGTGAATTTCTACGAGATCGCAGCCGCTTTGCTGCGCGAAGTTTCGCCGGAGCCCGAGCGCGCCGTCGCTTGATCCATCTGCAGGATCACGCGAAAGCTTTAGACAAGCGCTGCCTCGTATAACTTTAGTTTAGTTCTAAGCGCTCCGCCGCTGGTGCATGCTCCAGTGCGCTGTATCGCACGGAGCACTTCGCGGCGCGACGGAGCAGCCGAGGTTTCGCAAGAAGTGCTATGATCGCCCACCTCGCGCATTGACGCATCGACGAAACAACATGCGAATCGCCTTCCTCGAGGACGACCCATCCCAGACCGAGCTCTTCAGCCACTGGTTCGTGCTTGCCGGTCATCATCCGCATCCGTTCGACCGCGGCGCACCTTTGCTTCGCGCACTCGAGCAGGAGAGCTTCGACGTGCTGCTGCTCGATTGGAACGTCCCGGAGATGAGCGGCATCGACGTATTGAGGCACGTGCGTCAACGCCTGAACTCGGCAGTGCCCGTGCTGTTCAGCACGGCGCGCAGCCGCGAGGAGGACGTAGTGAAGGCGCTGCGTGAGGGTGCGGATGGTTACGTCACGAAGCCGGTGCGGCGCTTGGAACTGCTGGCTCGCCTCGAATCGCTGGCGCAGCGGCGCCGCGAGTGGCAGCAAAGGACCGGGGTGCTCGAGCTCGAGGAGTTTCGTGTCGACCTCGAGACGCGGACTATTGTGCGCAACAACATCCCGCTGCGCCTCACCGCCAAGGATTTCGATCTGTCAGCGCTCTTTCTGCGCAACATCGGCCGGCTGCTATCGCGTGGTCACATCCGGGAGACGGTTTGGAGCGCGAATCAGCCAGTCAGCTCCCGCACGATCGATACACATGTCAGCCGGGTCCGGAACAAGCTCGGACTCACCCGGGAGCAGGGCTGGCGGCTGGTCGCAGTCTATGGATATGGTTATCGGCTGGAGCGTTTGCAGCCGCGCTCTCCCCGCACCCCGACCCCGGCCGATGCAAATCCCCCCAGCGCGAATTCCCTAGCCGCGTAACTTCGCGGAATCCTCTCGCCCTTTCTCTTTAGCGCGGCGCGTTGTTACGCCACGCCGGCATCATCTTCCCAGAAACGGCCGGAGCTGCAGTTGATCGGCGATCGTGGAAAGCACGACGAGGCCGACAACGGCGATCAGCACGATCAAGAGTACTGCGGGTGCGGATGCCACCGCCCATTTGAGGGTCGCTTTCACGATCGACCAGAACGGCACCTGGATGGCTGACAGCGCCACGCGTTGTGGCGAAACCGTGCGGACCTTTCCCCGCGCGTCGAGATACGTCTCCTTCTCCCAGCCGCAGTGCGGGCAAAGTCTAGCGCCGTCGGATAGCGTGCCTGAGCACTCCGGACATTTGATGAGAGCCATACGACGCCTGGTGACGATCGGGAAACACGCCCGCGGAACGAGCGAAACAGGATGGGCGCTGCTACTCGTGCCGGACGACGGCGATTGGTTCTGACCGATCCAGTGATCCGGGGTAGAGTACGGCCATCTTCCGGAGGGTGTCAATTCGAGGGCGATGCCGGGCCGGCCATTTCGACCGGGTGTAACGGATCCGATTCTGCGGCGAAGCGCCTGCTCGGTCGAGCCCTCCTCAAGCCGGGGCCGCCGCCGTCGTAAACGCCTACAGGTGAAGGCGTTAGCCCGTGCGTTAGCAGACCAAGCGCTGCTTTCCGTAACGGAGGGATTGCATGCAGCCAACCTACTACGAGAGGTTGCTCGCGGACCAGCGATGCGGGCTCGCAACCATTCTGGACGAGGACATCGCGCGCCTCAGGTCCACTGGCAGTCCCGAGATCCCTGCCATAGAACATCCCACCCTCGCGCAGTGCAGGGGCCGCTACGTGAGAGGCGCCATCGATCGGTTCAAGCAGGTTTTGGCGTCATCGATGAGCTCGGAGCAATTCCAACGGTTCCAGCAGACACCGTCATACCACGAAGCGCTGGTGCAGAAAGCGACTCAGCAGTACTGGATCTACGAGACGTTTCTCTACCTGCGCTCGAGCGGTGAGCGCACCCTGCATCTCGGCGCGGACGTCTGTCGCGAACTGCTGGCCGCTCCACTGGAAGCCTACGGTGGCAATCTGCGCCTGGGCGCCCCCGCCATCATGCTGGTCTTCGATTCCGCAGAGCTGGTGGATGCGTTCTATGCCGGAGAGCGGCGCAATGGACCAGGCCGCCATCATCGTGAAGCATCGCTGTGTGTGCTGGCTCTGGAGCTGGGCGCGAATTCGAAATCGCGCGGGCGTCACTTGAAGCTCCTCAGCATCCATGGAGACAACGAGCAGGACTATCGCGTCGAGTTGCGGCAGCTGTTCCTGGCCGACAAGCTTCTGCTCGAAGACATTCTCGAAGCCGCGGAACAGGACTCATGGCAGGGAAGCGCTGAGGTCGAGCAACTGATTGGCCTTCCCGCCCCCAAGCTGATCTGGGCGAGCCGGCAGGCCGACTCCGGATTCTATGCGGCCAAGACAGCCTACTATCGCGCCGTGCTGGGCGCATTGCACTGCGCCGAGACGGCGCCTCAGCGTCTTTCGTGGCACCCCTCTCAGCCGTCGAACGCTCAGCACTCGACGCTTGCCTTCAACGAGCTGCTTCCCTCCGGCGGCTGAGCGGCCGCGTCCACTGCAGTCTGTCATAGCGCGGGTCCGGTTGACCCGATGATCCGGAGCGCGTAGCCTCGGCGCCCCATGCGTGATGTGATCGTTCGTCTGCATCGCGACTCCGCGATCGGGGACACGGATCGGCGGCTGTTCGGCGCGTTCATCGAGCATCTGGGGCGCTGCGTGTATGGCGGAATCTACGAGCCCGAGCACCCAAGCGCAGACGGCAGCGGTTTCCGTGGAGACGTGCTGGCGCTCGTGCGCGAGCTCGCTCCGAGCATCGTGCGCTATCCCGGCGGCAACTTCGTGTCCGGCTACAACTGGGAAGACGGTGTCGGCCCTCTGGAAAGTCGCCCGCGCCGTCTGGACCTCGCCTGGCTCTCGACCGAGACGAACCGATTCGGCACCAATGAGTTCATCGACTGGTGCCGGCTGGCCGGGGTCGAGCCCATGCTCGCGATCAACCTGGGCACGCGTGGTGGCGATGCCGCGCGCCACCTGGTCGAGTACTGCAATCATCCCAGCGGTACGGCATTGTCGGACCTGCGGCGTGCCGACGGCTGGGAACGGCCGCACGGCGTGAAGTTCTGGTGCCTGGGAAACGAGATGGACGGTCCCTGGCAGATGGAATCGAAGAGCGCCGCAGACTATGCCCGCATCGCCACCGAAGCCGCCAAGATGATGAAGTGGGTGGACC
>DASPUW010000474.1:0-12658 GCA_035622675.1 Burkholderiales bacterium
CGAGACCGACGACCCGATGTCGCGCCACATCGAGACGCTCGCTTTCCACACGCAGCGCCTTGGCCTGCAGGGTCGCGTCAACGGCTCGCATCTCACGCCCATGCATTCGATGGACAATTACTACGTGTCCAAACTGATTCCTCTGATGGCCGAGGCGCGCGTGAGTGCCGTGGCAAACCCGCTGATCAACATCACCATCCAGGGCCGCCACGACACCTACCCCAAGCGCCGCGGCATGACCCGGGTTCCCGAGCTCCTCGCTGCGGGCATTCCGGTGGCGTTCGGCCACGACTGCGTGATGGACCCCTGGTACAGCCTCGGGTCGGGCGACATGCTGGAGGTGGCGCACATGGGCCTGCACGTCGCACAAATGACCGGCCAGGACGCGATGCGCGCCTGCTTCCGAGCCGTCACCGAGACACCCGCCGCGATCCTCGGGCTGGATCGCTACGGCATCGCGCCCGGCTGTCATGCCGACCTGGTGCTGCTTCAGGCGTGCGATCCGGTTGAAGCGATCCGGCTGCGCGCCAGCCGCCTCGCTGTCATACGGCGCGGCAAGGTGATCGCGCGCACACCTGCTTGCACTGCCGCTCTGCAACTGCCGAGCCGGCCGGTGACGACCAGCTTCCAGCGCTGAGAAGATGACAACCCAAGCGCTCAAAGACAAGATCAAGGTCTGCATGTTCGACCAGTACGGCACCGTCGTAGACATGCAGAAGGGGTTGACCGAAGTGGTGACACCGTATTTGAAGGCGAAGGGCTGGACCGGCCGGCCGGACGCGTTCGTGACCTGGTGGCGGCGCACGCACTTCGAGAATTCCATGATCGACGCGCTGCTGCATCGGGAGCACACCCCTTACCGCGAGATTGGCCACCGCGCCGTCGCTTACACGCTCGAGCGCGCCGGAATCGCGTATTCCATGGATGAGGTCCGTTTCCTCGTCGCCCAGATCGAGCGGCTCGAGGCCTTCCCGGATGTACCGGAAGCCATCGCCAGGCTGAGTACGCGCTACAAGACCGTCGTCCTCTCCAACGGAGATCCGGACATGCTCGAGGCCGCCAAGACCATTCACAACATCCCTTTCGACGCGGTGATCTCCGTGGCCGAGGCCAACGCCTTCAAGCCACACGTGGCGACTTACCGCAAGGCGGCGGAGATCATGGGCGTGAGAACAGACGAAGTTCTATTCGTCGCGAATCATGCGTTCGATTGCATCGGGGCAAAGTCCGCTGGCATGTATACAACCTTCATCAATCGGCGCGCCCGCCCCTTCGGCATGACGCCGCACCAGCCCGATATCGTCGTCCCGGACATGCAGAGTCTGGCCGCGATGTTGGTGTAAGCGCCGGTGAACCAAGCGATTGGCCTCCGTGTCCAACGTCTCGATGACAACCATGGCTAGCGCCAGATATCGGCGGTGGCCAACATTCAGTATGATTCGCTGATGCCGGCCGACTGCTCCCACCTGAATCAGATGCGCGAAGTGCCCCCCCGCACCAACGGGTGCGAGGAGTGTCTGCGGATGGGCGACCGGTGGGTGCATCTGCGCCTGTGCCTGATCTGCGGACACGTGGGCTGCTGCGACAGCTCGAAGAACAAGCATGCGACCAAGCACTTTCACGCGACAAAGCATCCCATCATGCGATCGCTCGAGCCCGGGGAAACCTGGGGCTGGTGCTTCGTGGATCAAGCCTGGCTCGAGTTCGAAGGCGCATGACCTCTCACACTGAGGCGTTTACTCTCGCCGTGCCGGTCAACGCCACCGATCATGTGCTCGGGCCGGACAATGCACGCGTCACGCTGGTGGAATACGGCGACTTTCAGTGCCCGAACTGCGGCCAGGCCTACCCGGCGGTGAAGCTGTTGCTCAAGCGCTTCGAGCACCGCGTGCGTTTCGTCTTTCGTCACTTCCCTCTGACCGACGTACACGCCCATGCGGAGCTCGCTGCCGAGTCGGCCGAGGCCGCCGGCGCTCAGCACAAGTTCTGGCCGATGTACGCCCTGCTGTTCGAGCACCAGCACGAGCTCAAGCTCAAGGACCTGCGCCGCTACGCCGCGCAGCTCGAGCTGGACCTCGAGCGCTTCGACTACGAGCTCGGCGACCAGGTGTACCGACAGCGCGTGAACGAGCACATCGACGGAGCCCGCCGCAGCGGCGTGCGCCAGACGCCCACCTTCTTCCTCAATGGCGCCGTCACGGACGTCTCGTTCGGGCTGGAACATCTGTACCAGGCCGTCGAGAAGGTGCTGGCCGGCTAGCCGGAACCGACATGTCACTGCGGACTGCCGTCGGCCACATCGCGATTCATCGCGTCGTCGAGTCCATCTGCGCTGAATTCCAAGCGCTGAGCTTCTTTCCCGAAACCACTCCGGAAGATTGGGCACGCCATCGCCCCTGGATGGAACGCGAACCGCGCTCGCTCGATCCAGCGTCGGGAAATCTCATTTTTCCGATCCAGGCGTTTCTGCTGCGCACGCGCCATCACACGATTCTCGTCGACTCCTGCGTGGGGGACGACAAGCCGCGCACGCAGCGTCCGTTCTGGCACATGCAACGTCTCGACACCTTCCTTCCGCGCCTCGCCGCAGCGGGTATATCACCCGAAGATGTGGACTTCGTGATGTGCACGCACCTGCACTGGGACCACATCGGATGGAACACGCGGCTGCGCGACGGCCGCTGGGTGCCTACCTTCCCCAATGCCAAGTACATCTTCACCAGCCGGGAATGGGCGTGGTGGGATCGCCTTCACCGCGAGACGCCGCAGGTCCAGATCACCGACAGCGTCTTACCTGTCATCGAGGCACGCCAGGCGCAGTTCGTAGCCGACGATTTCGCGCTCGACGACGAAGTGTGGCTGGAGCCCACGCCGGGTCACACGGTGGGGCATGTGAGCGTCCACCTGCGCTCGGGAGGCGTCGATGCGGTAATAACGGGAGATTGCATCCACAGCCCAGTGCAGTGCCTGGAACCAGGGTGGAAGGTGCGGGCCGACCTCGATCACACGCTGGCGGGCACGACACGGCGGAGTTTCCTCGAGCGCCACTGCGAGAGCGGTACGCTGGTGTGTGCCACGCACTTCCCGGAGCCTTCGTTCGGGCGCGTAGTTCGACAGGACGGGGCGTTTCAGTTCAGGTACGAGGGAAGGTAATTCCCCTGCCCCTCACCCCAACCCCTCTCCCGCGAGGGGAGAGGGGCTCTTGCATGCACCTCTCCGGCAAGGGAAGCGGGAGTCGCTAAGACATCGCGCGTTCGAGGCGGCGCAGGATCTCCTGTTTCGGCTGCACGCCGATGAGGCGGTCGACCTCACGGCCGCCCTTCATCACCAGCAGCGTCGGGATGCTGCGCAGGCCGAAGCGCGAGGCCATCGCGGGGTTCTCGTCCACGTTCAGCTTCGCTACTTTCACGCGGCCCGCCAACTCTCCCGCCAGCTCTTCGATCACAGGCGCAATCATCCGGCATGGTCCGCACCAAGCCGCCCACGCATCGACCAACACCGGTATCGGCGAGCGCTCGACTTCGGCCGCAAACGTCCCGTCCGTGACGGTCATCGGTGCGTTCTGCACCTGCAGCGGCGACTTGCACCGCCCGCATTTGGGCTGAAGGCCCTGCTCGATCTTTTCCCGCGGCACCCGGTTGGCGGCGCCACATTCCGAGCAACGGATCAACAACGTGTCGTCCATCATCGCTTCCTCTTCGCTCCCCTCACAGCATCGGCAGGGAGCGCGAGCGGCCGAGCGGAAACGCGGCATCGATGCGCTTGATGTCGGTGTCTGTGAGGTGTAGATCGCCCGCGCCCGCGTTCTCCGTTGCGTGCTCGATGTCTGCTGCTTTCGGGATCGTGAACAGCGCGCTGCGCCGGGTCAGAAAACTGAGCGCCACCTGACGCGCCGTGGCCCCGTGCGATTCGGCGATTTGCTCCAGCACCTTGCGCCCCCCTGCTGTGCGCGGGCCAGGGAAACCGCCATGCCCAAAGGGGCTATACGCGACGACGGCGACGTGGTGCCGCTCACACCACGGAATCACAGCGTGCTCGATGGCCCGCTCCTGCAGATGGTAGAGGACCTGATTGCAGGCGATGCGGCCCGCGCCGGCAATCTGGCGCGCTTCCTCGAGATCGGATTCGTCGAAATTGCTCACGCCCCAGGCCATGATCTTGCCTTCCTGGCAGAGCCGTTCGAAAGCCGCGATGGTGTCTTCGAGCGGATGCTGGCCGCGCCAATGCAGCAGGTAGCAGTCGATCCGGTCGGTGCGCAGCCGGGCCAGCGAGCGCTCGCATGCCGCGAGGGTTCCCTTGCGCGACGCGTTGTGGGGCAGAACCTTGGAGACCAGAAACACCTCGTCTCGCCGCCCCTCGATGGCCTCCGCGACGACCTCCTCGGCCACGCCTGAGCCGTACATTTCCGCGGTGTCGATATGGGTCATGCCGAGATCCATCCCGCGGCGAAGCGCGGCGACCGCAGACGCGCGCTTGGCGTGCTCGATGTACCAGGTCCCTTGTCCGATCACCGCGACCTCGCGCCCGGTGGAACCGAAACGTCGCTGTTGCACCCGCGTCCTCCTCGACTGATGCCAGACAATTGGGGGTCGCCCGGCGAGAAACCAAGTACTGTACGCCTGGCAGACGGTGCGTGTCGGCAACTTCCGGCTAGCTCGCCAACGAAGTGTCAGCAAGTGAGGGTATGCTGTCGGTGACCTGATCCCTCTATTCTCCGTCTATTGTGCAGAGCATAGCGGGAGCAGGTGCGGCTCAATATGTGGAGGGGGGCCCCATCGTGCGCGGCGGTTGTCTTTGCGGCAGCATTCGCTACGAAATCCGCGGTCCGCTGGGCCGCATCACGCACTGCCATTGCGCGATGTGCCGCAAAGCTCATGGGGCAGCGTTTGGCAGCTACGCGCGGGTCAATTGGGCCGAGTTCACCTGGCTTTCGGGTGAAAGCGACGTCGCGTCGTTTGAATCTTCAACCGGCGTACGCCGCACCTTCTGCCGGCGCTGCGGGTCGACCTTGCAGTTCATCAGAGATTCGCGGCCGCAGACCTTCTCTCTGGCCGTCGGCACGCTCGACAGCGATCCCGGCATCCGCCCATCGGGTCATATCTTCGTGGGCTCGAAGGCGCCGTGGTTCGAGATCACCGACAGCCTGCCGCAGCACGAAGAGCGTGAACAGCTCGCCGGATAGCACTGCACCGCTATGAAGCTCGTCGTGTTCGGTGCCACGGGAGGTACGGGGCGGCTCCTCGTCACGCAAGCGCTGCAGCAGGGTTACGAGGTGGTGGCATTCGTTCGCGATCCAGACAAGTTCACGATCACCGACCCCCGCCTGCGCGTCGTTCGGGGAGACGTCACGCGGGACTCATCCGCAGTCACCGAAGCGGTTCGCGAGCAGGACGCCGTGATCAGCGCGCTTGGCCGGCGCAATTCGTTCAGGTCCGCGGGCCTGATCTCACAAAGCATGCGGACAATCGTTCCGGCCATGAAGCGTCAAGGCGTGCGCCGGCTGATCGTGCTCTCGGCCTTCGGTGTCGGCGAGTCTTACCACTACGCCCCTCTCATTCCGAGGACCCTGTTCCGGCTCTTGCTGGGCGACATCTTTGCCGACAAGAAGGCGGGCGAGGACTATGTGCGGCAATCCAGCCTCGACTGGACGCTGGTCTATCCCGTGCTGCTCACCAACGGTCCGCGCACCGGCAAGTACCGCGTCGGCGAACGCCTGGATCTGCACGGCGTACCGAAGATCTCGCGCGCGGACGTTGCCGACTTCGTCCTCACCCAACTGGAGGACGGTACGTATCGACACAAGATCGCACTGATCAGCTACTGAGCGGCGAGTCGACTTTTGGCGGAACGGCGCGGCCGCCGGTACTATAAGGGCCAAGGGGTTACGCACGGGCGAGTACTGGCTGAGACCCGCGGGACAAGGGAGCAATATGAACGACATTGCAGCGACGAAGGTTGCGGGCGCAGATGTGAATTCGGAGTCCGTTGGCGATACCGCGCGCTTCCGCGCGTTCAGCGATCTGGAGCGGGAGCTGCACGAGCTGCCCCCTGCGCCGACCGACGAAGGACGCATCGAATTGATCGTGCGGCGCGTTGCCGCGGGCGGCCGACGCGAGATTCTCGACGCGGCGGACCTTACCCCCGATGCCGGAGTGCCGGGAGACGCCTGGGAGCGACGGCTCCAAAAGGACCCGGACATGCAGATCGCGGTGATGCAGATCGACGTTGCGCGGTTGATCGCCAACGGGCAGCCGCTCACGCTGTTCGGAGACAACCTGTTCGTCGAGCTGGACCTCCGCGCATCCAACCTGCCGCCGGGAACCCGCGTGAAAGCCGGAAGCGCACTTCTCGAGATCACACCGCAGCCGCATAACGGCTGCCGCAAGTTCAAATCCCGCTTCGGCGATGACGCGCTTCGCCTGGTGGCAGGGAAGGAACTGCGGCATCGCAATCTGCGCGGCATCTACATGCGAGTCGTGCAGCCCGGTGTAGTGCGGCCGGGCGACTCGATTCAGGTGCTGTCCCGCGCCCCGGCATGAAAGTGTTCATGACCGGAGCCTCCGGCTACATCGGCGGCTCCGTTGCGGCGGCGCTGGTCGAATCCGGGCATCAGGTCTTGGGACTGGTGCGCTCGGAGCAGCGCGCATCAGAGGTGCGGGAACGAGGCATCGAGCCAGTGCTGGGCACGCTGAGCGACATCCGGCTCCTGGTGCAGATGACGCGCGACGCCGACGGGGTGATCAACACCGCCAGCTCCGACGATCGTTTGTGCGTCGAGGCGATGCTCCCGGCGCTGTGGGGTACCAACAAGCCTTTCATCCACACCAGCGGCTCCAGCATCGTCGCCGATCTCGCAGCCGGTCAACGCGGCGAGCGCATCTATGAGGACGACACGCCGGTGGAGGCTCTGCCAGGCAGAGCTGCGCGTGTGGCCATCGACAAAGCGGTGCTGGGCACAGCGCGAACGAGCGTACGTGCTGTCGTGATCTGCCCGACGATGATTTATGGGCAGGGCCGGGGCATACACGCGGAGAGCATTCAGGTGCCCAAGCTGGTCGCGCTGGCCAGGAAGCACGGGGTGGCAAAGCACGTCGGGCCGGGCGAAAACATCTGGTCCAACGTCCACATCGACGATTTGGTCGATCTGTATCTCGCGGCGCTCGAGCGCGCACCGGCCGGTGCTTTCTACTATGCCGAGAACGGCGAGAATTCGTTGCGTGAAGTAACGGCAGCGATCAGCCGTACGCTCGGTTTCGGCGGCCGCACCGAGGCGATGTCGATGGAGGAAGCGGCCGCCGAGCTGGGAGAGGGCGCCGCCAGCTACAGCTTCGGTTCCAACAGCAGGGTGCGCGCCGTGCGCGCGCGCCGCGAGCTCGGCTGGTCACCCAAGCGCCGTGGACTGATCGAAGACATCGAACGCCTGGTCCACGCGCAGACCTACTGAGATTCTCTCGAGTAACTGACGCTTGAGGGTCTGTCGTGTGCGCCGAACCACCCCGCCCGCTTCGCGGGCACCCCCTAGGGCAGCCTCCCACCACCCCGTCACGCTTCGCGTGCCGCCCCTCCTATGGCAGGAGGGGAAAAGTTTCTCTCCCCGCCTTTCACGAGGCGGGGTGGCGCCGAAGGCACCGGGGCGGTGTGGTGTAAGGCGGACCGCGTTTCGCGTCTTGATCAGCGGCGCGCAGCCGGAGCACTCGGCTCCACAGCCAGGACACGAATGCGTACCTTGCCGACCCATTCGACCAGCGGCAGCACGTCCGCTGCGGTATCCCCTTCCGCCACCGCGATGTGCGTCGCGTCGGCTTCGGTCTGGCCGAAAGTCGGGTCCACCGCAATCCAGCGCCCGTCGATCGAGCTGACACTCCAGGCGTGGTAGAGAAAGCCTTTGAACTGCTCGGAGTAGACGAGCCCGCTCACCACGCGTGTTGGAATGCCGAGCGCACGCGCGAGCGCCGTGTACAGATAAGCGTGCCCCTGGCATTCGGCCTGTTTCGTCTGAAGCACATCCAATGCTGAGAAGCTGTCCACTGGGACTTTTTTGATGTTCGCCTGAATCCACGCGATCAGGCGCGTAACCTGTTCCTTCTGCGTCGGCGCCGCGCCGGCGACATTGCGCGCCAGGTCGCGGATGGCCAGAGCGTCGCTGGGCACCGTGATCGAGGGATTCAGGTATTTTTCCGAGTCGACCGAGGATTGCGGCGCGGCATCGGCGCCAGCCGTAATCTCGCACACCCAACCGCCCTCCCCTGCCTCGCAGCGCTGCGCCGCCGAGGCGAGCGGCGGCGTGGTCACGCCCGCGATGGCGATCTTGAGGCGCGTCGTGCGGCGCGGATCGGGAATCGGACGATCGGTCTTCACCAGGCTGAAGTCAATCAGCGTGTCGCGCTTGTTCAGCGCGGCGAGCGCCAGATAGCGCTTCGCTTCGGATTCTCCCTCAAGGGCCGACATCATGACGCCGCTCAGCGCCAGCTCGAGCAGCGGCTGGCCCGCGTCGTCGATCCACGTCGTGCTATTGTTGCCGCCGGCCGAGGTGTTGACCTTGAACGCCTTGCCTACGAACAGATCGCTGCTCTCGTACCCCTCGACGCTTTGATGCACGTCGAGCAGGCTCTGCGTTTCGCCGCTGTAGACCTGGTACCCATACCGAGCGCCGAGCTTGAGGCCATTCACCACCGGGTAGAGATCGATCACGCTCGCGGGGTAGATCGGGCTTTTTGCCTGCAGGGTTTGTTCCGTGGCGCGACCCGCGTTACGGATGGTCGCGTGAAGAGAGCCGGCATCCTGTTTGCCGGAGATTTGCAGCCTGTTGCCGTCGATGTTGTAGTCATAGTCGAAGCGCACGAGGGTCAGGTCGTCGTTGATCACATCGTCGGCGTGGAACTGGAGGTTCTTTGCGAGGCCGAGCACCTGGATCAACAGCGAGGCTTCCGAGTGGATTGCATAGTGACCTGGCTCCCCGGGCACCGCCTTGATGACCGTGTGCGTGAAGCCGATCTTGTCCGCATTGAGCATGATGCCGGTCCAGTATTCATGCCAGCGCAGGTCGGCCAGGTTGTGGCGCACCGGCTCGGCCGGCGGAGGTCCGGCCGGCCGGAAATAGCGGCCCGCGCAGCCGGGCAAGACGAGCAGCGCAGCCAGCAGCCAAAACCAGATCGACTTGCGGCAAGAGTGGTGCACGAAAGATTCAAGTCAGGCCAGGCGAGGCGGTGCGATTCATTGTTACCTGGACCGCGAGCGGGCGCAACAGGTCTCACCTTCCCCCGCTTGCGAGGGAAGGCGAGGATGGGGGGAAGAGTTGTCCCGCACCAGTGGGCAATCGGGTTAACAGACAACAGATGATCGAGCAAGCGCACCTGCAGCACCACGTGTGGACGCTCGCGGCGGACATCGGCGAACGCAACGTCTTCCATCCCACCAAGCTCGACGCGGCGAGAGATTACATCGCGCACGAGTGGCGCACCCGGGGATTAGAGCCGCGACTCCAGACCTATCCTGCTCGGGGAGTAGAAAGCAGCAACGTCGAGATCGTCTTGCAGGGCGGCCGTCATGCCTCGCAAAGCATCGTCATTGGCGCGCACTACGACTCGGCGCGGGGTAGCCCGGGCGCCGACGACAATGCGAGCGCGGTGGCGGCACTGCTCGAGTTGGGGCATGCTCTGGCGGCAGTACCGCGTGCACGCACGTTGCGCCTGGTCGCGTTCGTGAACGAGGAGCCGCCCTTCTTCTTCTGGGGCGAAATGGGCAGCCAGATGTACGCGCGCGCGGCACGCGCGGGCAACGAAGACATCCGCGTGATGCTCTCGCTGGAGATGCTCGGCTACTACCGCGACGAGCCTCGGACTCAGTACTATCCGCCCCTGTTCCGCTGGTTCTATCCGAACCGCGGGAACTTCATCGGCTTCGTCTCGAACCTGCGATCGCGACGTCAGTTGAATCGGGTGTATCGCGCATTCCGCGACAACTGCGGTTTTCCGTCGGAGCGGGCGGCAGTGCCATCCTGGATCCCTGGCATCGGCTGGAGCGACCATCTCTCCTTCTGGCGCCAAGGCTATCCCGCGCTGATGGTCACCGACACGGCGTTCTACCGGTACCCCCATTACCACACCTCGGAAGATACGCCGGACAAGATCGACTTTGCACGCCTCACAGCGGTGGCGAATGGACTGGCCGGTGCGCTAGTGGAGTTGGCGAACGCGGAGTCGCTTTAGCTCCTTCCTACCGCGGGGAAACTGCTCAAGAGCTGGAGCGGGCGATGGGAAGCTAAGCTGTTCCTCGGACGGCCGCACGGAGCCTTCAGGTTTGAACCTGCGTGCCCGCTGTGCTACGGTTGGACTTCCATCGGCAGGTTCCCTGTGAAGCGGAGACTCTCGTGAACCCGGACTCGCACCTTTCCATTCACAAGCTTGCCGCGTGCGCGCTCGTCAGTCTTTGGCTCGTGGCCAGTCCGGCAGTTGCGGATAAGCGTTACGGCCCGGGTGTCAGCGACACGGAAATTCGAATCGGCCAGACCATGCCCTACAGCGGTCCGGCGTCGTCGTACGGAACGGTCGGGAAGGCCGAATTGGCCTACTTCGCGAAGATTAACGCGGAGGGCGGGATCAACAGGCGCAAGATAACGTTGGTCAGCCTCGACGACGGATATAGTCCGCCACGGACGGTGGAGCAGACGCGCAAGCTCGTCGAGCAGGATCAGGTGCTGCTGCTCTTCAGCTCGCTCGGCACGCCCACCAACGCAGCGGTCCAGAAATATCTGAACGTGAAACAGGTCCCCCAGCTCTTCTGCGCCACTGGAGGCAGCGAGTTCGGGGATCCGCAGCACTTCCCCTGGACGATGGGCTGGCGGCCCAACTATCGGTCGGAAGCGCGCGTATACGCCAAGTACATACTGAAGACCCGCCCCAGCGCGAAGATCGCAGTCCTGTACCAGAACGACGACCTCGGCAAGGACTACCTCAATGGTCTGCATGAGGGCTTGGGCGACAAGGCAAGCGGGATGATCGTATCGGAGGTTTCATTCGAGGTTACCGATCCCACGGTGGACTCTCAGATCGTCACGCTACAAGCGTCGGGCGCGGACACTTTCCTCAATTTCAGCACGCCGAAGGCGTCCGCCCAAGCGATCCGCAAAGTCTACGATCTCGGCTGGAGGCCTATGCATCTCGTGACCAACGTCGGCAGCTCGGTGGCCACCGTGCTCAAGCCGGCGGGCCTCGACAAGTCGGTCGGCTTGCTCACCGCGGCCTTCCTCAAGGATCCCACGGATAAACAATGGCAGAACGACCCGGGATATCGCGACTGGCTTGCGTGGATGAAGCAATACTATCCCGAGGGAGATACCACGGATTTCTACAACGTCTACGGCTACGGATTGGCACAGACGCTGGTCCACGTGCTCAAGCAGAGCGGCGATGATCTCACCCGAGAGAACGTGATGCGGCAGGCGGCGAGCCTGAAGAATCTCTCGCTGCCGATGCTGCTGCCAGGCGCGAGGGTCAACACTACCGCGACCGACTACTATCCGATCAAGCAGATGTGGATACAGCGGTTCGATGGGAAGCAGTGGGTGCTGTTCGGGGATCTCATCGAGCCTTAGCTTGAGATTCTTCGCACTTTCATGCGGGTCGCGAATGCCGGCGGCCCATATTCCGTCCTGGAGCGGGCGATGGGAATCGAACCCACGTCTAAAGCTTGGGAAGCTTTCGTTCTACCATTGAACTACGCCCGCAACGCAGACGGATTTTACCGCAAATACCTTGGGCCACCCGCCGTCGATCTGCGTCGCCCCTTCCGTCACCCGAAGATCGCTTCCGGCAGCAGCGCCGATACCACGTAGTTGGGAACGTCGACCACATTGCTCACCCGCAAGTCCACGGCGACACTGCAGATGATGTAAGCCTGGTTGCGCGTGAAGCCTCGCTCTTGCAGAAGCTCGATCATGTTGAGAACCGCGTTGCGGCAGGCGAGTGTGAGGTTCTCCCCGTCGTTCTCGCCATCGGGGTTGATAGGCATGCCCATGACGCCGGTGAAGCGCTGGGGCGCAGCGTACTTCGGATCGATGAAGTAGTCCGTGCGCGTAAAGATGGGCATCTGAAACTTGCGCTTGGTTGCCATGCCAGCATGACGTTTGAAGCGCACGGCAACGGTCGCACCCATCTCGACCGCGGTCACGCATACCTCGCCGTCGCCCTGTGCGAAGTGAGCATCGCCGGTCGAGAACAACGCGCCCTCCTTGAATACCGGCAGGAAGAGCTTCGAGCCTTTGCTCATCTGCTTGACGTCGAAGTTGCCGCCGTTCTCGCGCGGCGGCAACGTGCGCAGCCCGGCGAGTCCGCATGCACCACCGGGCACTGCGCCGGCTGGATCCGGTGGAAATACCATGCCTCCGCGCTCCAGCAATCGCTGCTCGCGTGCGGTCCATTCCTTCAACTTCTCGGCCGAGGGAGCGACCGCCGAAACGCCCATGAAGGGCGCGCCTGGGATACGAACGCCGGGAATCTGTGCTGACGTCGCCCAACCACCCTTGATTCTCCAGTGCACGAGGAAAGGTTCGGTCATGACATCGCGCAGGAAACCGAAGCCCGGGATGATGCAGCTGAAGGCCGTCAGCTGGGGCGTGATGTCGAGGAACTCGATCTCCAGCACGTCGCCGGGTTTGACC
>DASPUW010000475.1:0-2386 GCA_035622675.1 Burkholderiales bacterium
TTGCCTTATCGCTCGCCTGCGGATGCAGGCCGTCGATCGGGAACAGGAAAGTATAGATCGTGACGTTGTCGAGCTTGGCTAGATCGCCCTCGATGCGCCGGCAGTACGGGCAGTCCGGGTCGGAGAATATCGCCATCTTGCGCTCGCCTTTGCCCTTCACCCGCTTGAACGCGAGATCGAGCGGCAGCTCGTTGAACGGGATCATCGCGATCTTGCGCTTGCGCTCGGACGTCAGGTTGCGGTCGGTCTTGGTCTCGATGATGTTGCCGTCGTAGACGATGTAGTCGAAGTTCTCGTCGGCGTACAGAATCTCGTTGCTGATCACGACTTCGTATAGCCCCATATAAGGCAGCTTGGTCACGCTCTGGACCTCGGCCTGCGGGAACTTGGACTGCAGCCCCTTGCGGATGGTCGCTTCGTCCGCGCGCGCGCCTGAACCGGCGAGGAGCAACAGCACAGCGGCCAGGATGACAATTGGTTTCAGCATGAGCGTCCTTTGCGGTGGTGATGGCTCGTCTTCAGCCCAGCGCATGTTTGATCAGCAGCGCCTTCAGCGGAAGCACGTGATCGGTGAGGCTCAGACCCAGGTTGCGCAGCCACGCCAGCGGCGCGGCCGAGTTGTTGAACAGCCGCTGAAGCCCGTGCGTGACGGCGGTCATGGCCACGATGTCTTCCCGTCTCGCCCTCTCGTAGCAGCGCAGCAGCGCGCGGCTGCCAACGTCCGTTTCGTGGCCACGCGCAGCGAGGACGGCAGTCAGTTCGCGCGCGTCCTGAAAGCCGAGATTCACACCCTGACCGGCGAGCGGGTGCAGATTATGCGCGGCGTCCCCCACCAGCGCAAGGCGCGGACCGATCAATCGCGGCACTCTGATCAACCTCAGCGCAAACCCGGCGGGCTTCGTGATCAGCGTGAGGTGGCCGAGCGCCGCGCCGCACGCCTGTTCGACCGCCGCGCACAACGCGTCGGGTGCCAGCCCTAACAGATCGTCAGCCATGTCCTTGCGCGCGGACCAGACCATTGACGCGCGATTGCCTGGCAACGGGAGCAGCGCCAGCACGCCATCGGGTCTGAACCATTGGAAGGCCGCTCCGCGATGCGGCAGCGCCGCGGCAAAGTTTGCCACTACCGCGGTCTGGCCATACTCGGTTTCTCGCACTGCCAGGCCTGCATGGCGACGCAGCCACGAATCCGCGCCGTCGGCTGCGACCAGGAGCTTCGAGCGCAATGCCGCTCCACCCTCGAGTTGCAGCATTGCATGGTCGCCTTCCCATAACACCTCGGCGCAACGGCCCGGACTAAACAGCGTGAGATCGGGCTGATGACGCAAGGTTCCTCGCAGGCCCGCCATCAGGGCAGCGTTCTCGACGATCGTCGCCAGCTTCGATACGTGGGCATCGTAAGCGCTGAAAGCGAGCTCGCTTCCACGTTGGTCGCCATAGATCCGCATCTGCGTGACCGGCGCGAGGCGATCTTCAACGGCGGGCCAGGCGTGCAGCTCACGCAGGAACGCCTCGCTCGCGGGGCTGATCGCGTACATGCGTGCATCCCAAGCGTCGGGCTCGGTTTCCGCCTCTGCCAAAAGGTCGCTGCGTTCCACGAGGGCCAGCCGCAAACCGCTTCGCCGGAGAGCACGAGCCAGAGACAACCCCACCAGGCCCCCTCCCACGATAGTCAGATCAAAGTCGGAGGAATCCATTAGACGGGAATCTCTGGACGCTGTAACGTTTTGATTTGGCACGGGCTATGGGCTTCGCGCCGGCGCCTTGACACAACCCGGCCAGCTTGAGTAGGCTTTCGCCCCCTGTCGCTTTCGGCCGTGGCGAATTAGCTCAGCGGTTAGAGCAGAGGAATCATAATCCTTTGGTCCGGGGTTCGAATCCCTGATTCGCCACCAAAATTTCCGCGGTCCTCCCGCTGTCTGAGCGTCGTTGCACGCCGACAAAGTCGGCTTTTCACACTCCGCTCAAGTTCGCGCTGTCCTTGACGCTACATGGTGGTGCTGCAGCACCCAGGGCGACCTGATCCGCACTTCCCGCAGCCACACACCCATCCGGAGGCGAACGATGACCATGTCGTATGAGGAGCTCGACCAGCATGGACGGCACGTGGTGGCTCATCTGCGGGCGTGCCAGCAACATGCGCAGGAGGTGAGCGGGTCAGAGACGGAATCTGCCGGCACACGCCTCGCCCGCCTGGCCGGGCACTGGAACTCGGCGGTCAGCTTGACTCTCGACGTGCGCGGCGCGGTCTCGACTCCAACGTTCGCGGCCTGGCTGCGCCGGCACGGCATCCCGTTCGGCACCGCGCGCCGCCTGCTCGGGCAATGACGCGGCCCAGCGCTGGAACTTCCAGATTGAGATCATCCATGCTTACTCGCGTACTGCT
>DASPUW010000476.1:0-6125 GCA_035622675.1 Burkholderiales bacterium
CTGGGCCTGATCCCGACGCTCGCGGTAGTTCACAGCCACCGCGGCTCCCTCGCGTGCGAGGCGCAGCGCGATGGCGCGGCCAATGCCGCGGGACGATCCGGTAACCAGCGCGACTCGAGCGGGCATGGAGAATCCTCCCTCCTCTTTTGTGAGCTGCGGCACATGATCGCCCCGCGTCGCGCGGGAGTCAAACGCCTCGCCCGAGGCGTCGCGTCCGGCCGCCCCCTGTTGCGCCCAGTCCGCTTGCGCGTCATGCTGTTGGGGTTTGCGACATCAGAAGCTCGCAGTGCGCTCCCCTCTCGACATGCTCGCGCGTTGGCCTACCGGGTCACGGCTGGTGTGCCTCTGGCTTGCGGTCGTGATCGCCGCCTGGTACGCGCCGCACCCGTTTACCTCGAACCACGAAGCACGCGTGCGCTTCGCCGGCCTGATCCTGCAGCTCGTCGGAATCGGGACCGTCGTGTACGGCACCAGGAGAACACGCAATCTGCTGCGGCAACCGTTCCGGGAACACGCCCTCATCACTTCACGCAGGGAGCTCCCGGCCGTGTTTCGATCGAGGAGAGTGTACGGGACGCCGTCGCAAGCGAGTCCGGGCATGGCGCCACAGGAAGCGGCCAGCTCGAAGCCGGCCGGTGCAAAGCGCACACCACGCGACGAGCGCGTTGCGGCGTTGGAGGCGAAGCTGCTCGCGGCTCACGATCGCATCGCGCAGACCCAGCGCCGCTTGGACGACGAGATGCGCGTGCGGGATCGCGACGACAATTGGGAACGTACGGCTCGGGAAGAAGCCGACGAGCAGATGTGGAAAGCGCTGGAGGAGGTCTCCTCGGGAGGGCTCGGTGTGTCGGGTGCCGGCCTCTTGTGGCTGCTGCTCGGCGTTGCGCTCAGCGCCGCCGCCAGCGAGGTAGCGCGCTTGCTGCTGCCGACGGTCGCCGTTGCGGTGTAAGCAGCGGGAGAAGAATTCGCGGAGCCTACATGCGCGGCTTGTCGTGCAGGGCGACCGGTGTAGCGACGTTGAGGTGCTCGACCCACTGCCTGATGCGGTTGGCATCGGCCACGCGCGAAACCTTGCCCAGCGAATCGAGCAGCACGATGATCACGGGCTTGGCGGCGATCCTCGCTTGCATGACCAGGCAGCGCCCTGCTTTGCCGATGTAGCCGGTCTTCGACAGTCCAACATCCCACTCGCTGTCGCGCACCAGTCGGTTCGAGTTGTGGTAGGTCACCACCGGACGGTGACGGCGGCGATCCGGGCCCGGCACCTCGTGCAGATCGCTCGTGGTGAACTCGCGGATCAGAGGATAGCTGTACGCGGCGTTGACCATCAGCGCGAGGTCGCGCGCAGTGGAGACATTCCCTGAATCCAACCCGGTCGGCTCGAGGAAGCGGGTGTCGTTCATGTCCAGGTCCTGCGCCTTGCTGTTCATCGCCATCACGAAGGCCGAAGGTCCCCCGGGATAGGTGCGCGCCAGCGCCGCGGCCGCGCGGTTCTCGGACGACATCAGCGCGAGCTTGAGCATCTCGCGCCGGGCCAAGGTCACGCCGACCTTGAGCCGCGACTCCTTGCCCATCGAGATCCGCACATCCGTGTATTGAACTGTGATCCGCTCGTCGAGAGACTGCCCCGCATCCAGTGCAACCATCGCCGTCATCAGCTTGGTGATGGAGGCGATCGAGCGCACCGCGCCGGGATTTTTCGCGTACAGCAGATTGCCCCGCTCCTGATCGACCACGAGCGCTGCGGCCGATGTCAGCCTGAGGCGCACGAACCGCTCGGCCAGATCGCGCTCCGCCTCCTTGATCTCCAGTCGTGGGATTCTTGCCTCGGGCGCGGTTAAAGCGGTTGCATCCGAGGCTGCCGGAGTTGGCTCGGGGGCGGGCAGCGGCTGGGCTGCGGCCACACTTGCCGCTGGTGACGGCTCCGGCCCGGTGGCGCGAACTTTCGGCAGGGGAAGCGGTTCACGCACCGCAGTGTCGTGTGCAGGCGACGAATCGCCGTCCACCGCGCACTCACGCGGGGTCAGATAGGAGGAGACGTGACGTTGATTCGCGCGTTGCTGTGCTGGCGCGCCGCGCGCAGGGCGATGACTTGGCTTCCCCCATCCCGCGTCAATGCCAGGCAGCGAGGCGGGCTGCCAGGCGGCCGCTCGGTCGAGCAACGCGTCATCCGCTGCGGCCACCGAGGCCAGGGCGGCGAAAAAACCCCAGCAAAACAGGAGCGCGGTCGGGCGCGCCCTGAAGTATTCCACTGGTCTCACTCTCCCTGTTTTCACGCCCAAGAGCACGCTGTACGTGCGATGCCTCGGGGTGTCCAGGATTGATCAAATTACCGAACGAGTGCGGTTTGCTACCGCTTTCGTTCGTCTTGGAGAAACTCTAGCGTCCGGTTGTAGCAGACGACAAGAATTGTAAAAGAAAATGTGGCAGCGAACGCGGGCCTCAGCGTTTCAGACGAGTCCCGTCAGTCAACGTTATCTTAGTGTTTGCTATCCCCTGCGGTTCCCGCTCGTGCCTGTCCGTTAACGCGGCGGCGCCTTCAGTCGATCGCGATAGATGCCAGGCGCAGATCCTGGTATCTCGATTGCGCCCACCGTCTTCGTGTAGAACTCTGGGGACTCGACACCACCTACGATAGCGTACGCGTAACCAGCAGCCGCCATCGCGCGCAAGCACGACAGCACAAGAGTACGACCGATACCGTTGCCACGCACGTCCTCTCTCACCCCGATTGGCCCAAAGAAGCCGCGGCAAGTACTGTCGTAGCACGCAAACCCTGCAATCTCCCCCCCATGCGTCGCGATGTGACACGAGATTGGGCGGTTGGCGAATGCTACATCGCACTCGCTGGCCCAAGCGGAGCCGAAATGTTCGCGCACCCATTCTGCAACGGCACGCTTTTCGTACGCCATCGCGCGGCGCACCGTGACTCTCGGGCTGTTTTCACCGTCGAGACTGGGCTCAGGCAGTTCGTACAGCTTGACGAGGAGATCAGTCAAGGCACAGTCGTCGCAAATGACACTTGGTTGCTAGAACGCAAATCATACGCAGGCCTGCCTTCGATCATAGCACCTGCGTTCTGCCTTCGCGGCGTGATACGCGAACAGTGCTGGAATCGGTGCCGGATCTGGCGAGAGCGCTACTCACCGCCGATGAAGCGGTTTATCTCCGAGAAAGGTGAACGCACTCCGCTTAGGGAGTCTTACCCACGTGGGGACTCGAAAACGGCCTTCCTTCCTTCTCGGCAGAATCGAGGTCGCGTTCCGCGCCCTTTGGCACCACCTTCGATTCGTCGCGCAACAATACGCCAGTAGCCTGCCCGGGTGGGTACTCTCTCCGGGTGCCCTCCTCCTGGATGTCGCGCAAAGCCTGCGCGGCCTCGACGTTGCCGGGATCAGCGCTCAGTGCGCTTAGGTACAGTGCGGCCGCGCGCCTTGTCTGTCCCTGTTTGCGTGCGTGTTGCGCCGCCTCCAAATGTTCGGCAACTGCATGAGCGGCGCGCGTCCGCGCCTCGACTAGACCGTCCGCGTACGCGGCCTGTTCGGGATGCAGCAGGTTTAAGACCTCCCAATGTGGGACCGCCTCGCCCCAGCGCGCGTTGTGCATGAACGCGAGCGCACGCTCGCCCTCGCGTAGTTCCAGCTCAAGTTCCGAGCCATAGGGAGGCCGAATTTCCGGGCTGCGCCCCTCCATTTCTCTGTACACACGCAGCTTAGCCTTGAAGGAATCTAAGTCTTGATCGCCGAGCACCATGCTCCTTCTGAGCAGGAGGGGATCGGCAAAGAACGCATTGCCACCCGGCTTGACCGTCACCGCCAGGTGATAATCGCGTTTGCGCAAGACATCGAGCACCGACCCGTTGGTGTCCCCGTATGGATAAGCAAACATGTCGACCTTCACAGGCAGGCCGCGCTCCAGAACGTCGCGGGGAACATGCGCTTCCTCATCTAATCGCTCCTTATAGCGCTCATCGGTCTCTCCAGGCACCCGGTACGACAGATTGGCGTGCGACTTCGAATGTGCCTGGATATCGATCAAGCCAGAGTCGACCATCTCGCGCATCTGCGCCCAGCTCAGCGCATCGCGGGCGCCGATGAAGTCGGTATACACGAAGACGGTTGCGGGAAACCCGTGCTCTCTCAGTAGCGGGAATGCGTACTTGTAGAGGGAGCCGTACCCGTCATCCATCGTGATAACCACGGCTCGCTCCGGCAAGGGATGCTTGCCTGCAAGAAAACCTTCCAGGTCCCGGAGGGCCACCACGCGATAATCGTTTTGCGCAAGATAGTCTAGTTGCGCCGCGAAGGAAGTTACCGAAACCTCCATTCTGGACGACTGCTCGCCGAATCGGTGGTAGGCAAGGATGGGGACTGTCTGGTATCCGCCGCCGAACACACCCACTGCGTTGATGGGCTGCAACGGCACCACTAGCATGTGGTCCGGCTGCGCGGCCCTTACGCCGTTGAAATCGGCAATTTCCCAGTAGAGTCCGGAGTCGCCGCGGAAGTCCTGCGCGATGGAGCGCAGCGTGTCACCGTCGCGTGGTTTGTAGATAAGAAAGCGCTCGTTTCTCGCGATTACCCTGTCCTCGCTAGCTTCTGGTGCAGGGGCAGAAGACGCCGGAGCCGAAGGCGTTGATGGGGCCACCGGTTCCGGTGGCGTAGTGGCGCAACCCGCCTGAGCTAGGGCAAAAGCTAGAGAGGAAAGAAGAAGGCGGCGTGCGATGCGGCACCAGGAAGAAGTCGTCATGATGTTCCGCATTCCGCCGCTTGGTCGACGGATCGCGAGCTCGTTTGCGCTGGTCCTAGTCCGAGCCGGTGAGGGCCGGCCGCTCGCGCTGCGCGCGGATTTCCTGGGCCAGCTGGTGCACTGCCATGGCGTAGTTGCGGCTCGGGTTGTAGCGCAGCAGCGCGTGAAAGTTGTCGAAGCCGAGCCAGTACTCGGGGCCATCAGGCAGCTCCAGGGCAAACAAGCTGGCCGGCAACGCCCGGGCCATGTCCTCTGCACTGCTCACGCCACGCTGTTCCCATTGCGACAAAAGCTGCTGCCTGCCCAGCTGCAGGAGCGGTTGCGGATCGATGCCATCCACCTGCGCGCGTGCAGCGACGGGTTGTCCGTCGCGCCAGCCGGATTGCTGCAAGTAATTCGCCACGCTGCCGACGATGTCCGCTACGTTGTCCCACAAATCGACACGGCCATCCCCGCTGTAGTCCAGGGCAAACCGCCGATAGCTGCTGGGCATGAACTGCGGCCAGCCAAGCGCGCCGGCGAAGGAACCCCGCACGGAGCCAGCGTCCCAGCCCTGCTCCCGCGCTAGCACCAGGAATTGCTCAAGTTCGGCGCGGAAGTATGCGGAACGGTTGGGCCAGACGAACGCGAGCGTGTACAGACTGTCGAGGACACGATAGCCGCCGGCGTAGCGCCCGAAACGGCTCTCGATGGCGATGACAGCGATGACGATCTCCTCTGGGACACCGAAGTCGTGCCGTGTACGCTCCAGCAGGGCCGCATTGTCGTACCAGAACTGTACGCCTTCGGTCACCTGCATGTCGTCGACGCACAGAGGCCTGAACTGATACCAGGGACGGCCGGTGGCGGGCGTCGAGATCGCGCGCAGCACGTCGCGATTGGCCTGTGCGCCCGCGAACAGGGCGCGCAGCGCCTGCGCGTCGAAGCCGTGCGTGCGCGCCATGTGCCCGATGAACTTGCGCA
This sequence comes from Burkholderiales bacterium, assembly GCA_035622675.1. Classification (GTDB taxonomy): domain Bacteria; phylum Pseudomonadota; class Gammaproteobacteria; order Burkholderiales; family SHXO01; genus SHXO01. The sequence goes on from DASPUW010000476.1 coordinate 5,713, forward strand.
CCTGGGGTGTCAGCCTCTCGGTCTGCGCCTCCGCCTCGGCCGGGCACGCCAACGCGAGCGGCATGATCACGGCCAGCGCCAGCCGAGCGATTCGAAGGGCGCGCATCTCTTCAGGCCCAGCGCTGGGCCATCGCAGGATGATCATCGAGTTCGACACGAGGGGAGGCCGGTCGCGCCGTACGGCGGCCGGAGACACTCGATATCGTCAGCGACGTGCCCATTCTTGAGCGTACCAGCTCGCGCCTTACAGGGCGGTCCGAGGGCGGTAAGCACGCCGGAAGGATTGACCGCAGCCCGCGTTCGGCGCAATGCTTGCTTGTCTCCGCCTATCTTGGAGGACCTTCCATGTCCCTGGTCGACCTGCTGCCAAGCGACGCCCGGCTCACAACCGTCCCGGCCGGAGAGCTGATCTT